>CAYREN010000206.1:0-8341 GCA_964423255.1 uncultured Roseivirgaceae bacterium
AAATTCAGCAGCATATATATAATGCCAAAATTTTCAAAGTAGTCTGATATTCCAGCAACCAAAGGCAATAGGCTCAATGAGAAAAAACCAGAATTGAGCCTGTTTATTTTTTTAAGAAAATAAGCCATTATTAAGCAGTAGCTTATCGCAAACAGAAAAGGATAAATCAAATCAACCGGAATTTGATTGTACAAATAAACTTCTCTTCCTTTTTCTCCTAGGTTAGCAAATAATAAATTTGCGTATTCAGTACTATATCCAAGTGGCATCATATCCAATAACTTCATGCCGTTTGAAAATGCCATGGTTTTTGGAATAGTGACCGTAAGCATTATGGCATAGAAAGCATTTGTTACAAAAAAAAGCAACAATATTTTTTTTCCAGATAGATTATTGGAGATTAATTTTCTTAGTTTAATCATCCTTGAAAATCTACCGTCTTTGAAGGTGGTCATATACTTATTTTTTTTGTTAAAAAAGGTATTCGTAAATATAAGAAGCTAAGCCATGTTATATATTATCATGAGTACCAAATAGTTTGGACTCCAAAATATAGGATTAAAATACTAGATGAGGCACTTAAAATTTTAATGAAGGAACAATTATTAGTTATCGTGAATGGAAAAAGGTGGAGATACTTGAAATGAATGTTCAGAAGGATCACATAAATATGATTATACCTCCAAAGATATCAGTAAACCAATTTATACCTATAATTATGGGAAAGACAGCGATATAAGTATTCAATAATTTTCCGGTTTTGAAAAAGAAATCATATTGGGGCAACCACTTTTGGTTACTTGGAAACTGCTTGAGTACAATAGGTTTGGGTGAAGAAAAGATTAAGAAGTATCTGAAATATAAAGATGAGCACGAGAGGCATGAAGATCAACAGCAATTGGGAATGAACTTTTGAGATTGCAGGCCCCCTGTGGGGGCTATCCAAATCCACCTTCGTAGAAGGTGGATTATTTACTTGGAATAATGGGTTAAATTATTTACTGAGATCTTTATAATACAATGCTTTAGCTTCTATGGTCATGCCCTCATTGTGGCATTGAATGGCGAAAAAACCTTTTTTATATTCATCATCCTCATAAGTCATCACAAGTTCATCATTTACCCAGATATTGATATTTGATCCAATGGCCTTTACACGCATGGTAAACCATTCATCATCTTTGGTGATCAGTTTTGTTGCTTTGCCGGTAGGTGAGCCAGGTTTCCATAGCCAACCTGTGTGTGCATCTTGATTGTGGCATATTTGGGCTTCATACCCTTTTGGGTAGCTTTCGGGATTATCTGCCGGTGGATTGCTCCGAAAATACAAACCGCTGTTGCTTCCTCCACCTTGATCACTTATTCTAAAAGTCCCCTTCACTTCCAGATCGGTCAATTCTGGTGATGCATAAATGTGCCCGTTTTTTCCAGTACCTATGAGCACACCATTTTCTACTTTCCAATCAGCTTTTCCCCTGATTGTCCACCCGTCAAGGTTTTTCCCATTGAAAAATGAAACCCAGCCAGATGATTTTACTGCAATTTTTTCTGCTGTTGTTTTTTCAGTTTTTTCTTTTTTCTGTGTTGATTGGCAAGCAGTCATGTAAAAGCTAACTAATAATGCCAATAGGAACAATTGATTTTTTTTCATTTTGCTTATTTTATTTAATAATGTTATCCTGAATTTTTTTCAGAATCTGTATAATGATTCAATAAATATTTTCCTATTCCATCTCCCAATTCTCAGCTCCAGCCTTCGGACTTCGATCTTCTGACTTTTCTATTTTTCTATCAATTTATGATGTATTGCCATATAATAAGGCAATAAAAAAAACGTGCCTTCTTGCTCGGAATTTCCCCCGTTTACTTCCTGGAAATCAAGTGCAAATCCATCCCTGTCTAACCGCACATGACCACGCTCATCAACTGGTACAGCATAAGAATCATATCTCCAGCCCATCCCTTTTTTCTGTCCGGGAGTGAAATCAAATTGTATATCCAATCTATGGGAATTGTCCATCTCATACCCAATTAGGTCAAGTGGAATACGTTGCAAGGATTCCAATATGTCTTTACTTCGTGCATTCCAGGAGGAGAATAATTTTGCTTTATAGGGTGCATAAAGTTTGTTTTCAGGAAAAACAATTTCTGGATTAAATATACCCTGCTCTACTTTTTCTGAAAATTTCTGGCACAAAGCTCCATAAATGGAATTCCAAAATGCATTTTTTTGTTTGCTTATGTTCATCCATGCATATTCCAGAGATTCTCTGTACATCAATAGCAGTTCTGGGTTTTGCTCATAATTGATCAACCCATAGAGGCTCATCAAAGAGAGGTTATTGTCCCATGGTACCACATTGTCGGGTGGAAAAAATTCTTTGGCATGCATAGCATTAATGTGATAATTGTACTTGTTGCGAAGCATTTCAGCTGTTTCATCATATTTGATATCTCCCGTAACATGTTTTGCGACATTCAGGAAAGAAAGCATCATCATGGAATTTAATCCACGCTGGTCCCATCCCCAAACAGAGTTGCAATACTCCGGAGAGAAGTTTCCCCAGCGAGTTGGCTCTCCATCGTGGTCTCTGAGTACAAAACCATTTCTGATGAGATGATCAGTGATATCTGCTACCACCTGTCGAACCATAGCCTTTTCTTCGTCGGTTTCGGCAACCAAATCATAGTAAATTCCATAAAAAAAATAATGCCCGGCCAATTCATCAGAACTGGTATCACATTTCCATCGATAATTTCCATCTTTACTTAATGGAAATCGAGGATAAATATCCTTCCAAAACGGGTCTGTTTTCTGTTTGCTTTTATTGTATTCACGGCTGTAAATCTCATTAACAGGTTCATGAAACTCTAAAGGAATAATTACCCTTGCCGGAAACCCCGATTCATGGGTAATGTCAACAAGCCATTTGCAAGCCTTCAAACTTCGGTCAGCCAAATCCTTGGCTTCTTTGTCTTTTGTAACTGCATATCTGAAAGCCTGTGCAGCACCATACATAGAGGTGTACATACCATCATTGTCAGAAATCCCAAGTATAAAAGACTCTGGGTTATAAGGTTCATTAAGCTCGTTTGGTGCAATGAACCCCAATCTGTTGTGGCGCGTTTCAACTTGATTGGTGAAAAATGCTGCTTTTTTTTCAAATGTCATAGGAGTAGGTATAATCTGGCTAACTCCATTATTAGTAGCTATCCAGGCAGTACCATTTTTATCTACAGCAATATCATTTACAAAATTATCGGGCAACCATCTACGACTGGAACGATAATAGAAATAATCATTTTCTATTCGGATAGCACCATTTTCTGTTCCAAACCAAACTTCACCGTTTGGTCCGGCAGCAGCACATGTAAAATGATTATATGGTAAACCTTCCTTTCCAGTAAATAATTTCCATGTATTCCCATCGAATTTTCCAATACCTTGTTCGGCTCCAAACCAGAGGTTTCCGCTGACATCAACTACCACTGCCTTTACGTTTCGTAGTGCCCATTTGTATGATTCGTTTTCAGGAGTAATTAAATTCCAATCATCGTCATTCGAAATGTAAAGCCCATTGTCGCAACCAATCACAAAGCCGTATTTATAAGTGCTTGAGGATAAAATGGTTGTGCCAGAGGGAGGGGAGGGCATTTTAGAGATTTTACTTTTTCTGTTTTTGGACGATTGCCAAGATTTTCCGTTCAATTTAAAATTTCCATTTTGAGCAAATGCATAGACTTCACTATCATTTATTATAATTTTATCAATACTTCCTTCCGGTAATCCGGATGCTGAGCTATAAATTGTAACGATATCTTGAGAGAATTGCCGCTCTTGCTCATCGGAAATGAATGAAACATTTACCAACACAAAAATAATCAAGACGATGTATCTCATATTAATTTATTTAAATTGTTATTGAGTCTTTAGAACTTGAAAATTCATCTCCTGAGGCCGATTTTATTTTTTTCATGTCGTCACCAAGCCTTTGGCTAAATAGTGCCATATCAGAGCTATGAATTACAATGTTGACCCCTTCTTTTATCCAGTCAATTTGTCGATTCGGGTCGAGTGAAAAATGTATGCCTACACCAAGTGTATATGCTCTTGATTTTTTAATAATCCTTTTTACTGTTTCAATGAATTCGGGATGGTCATATTGTTCTGGAATTCCCATAGAAATGGAAAGGTCATGTGGACCAATAAAGACACCATCTAGCCCATCAACACTTAGTAATTCGTCTAGTTTTTCTACCGCCGGGACACTTTCAATATTTGCGATGCATAGATTTCCGAGATTGAATTTATCGAGATACAGCTTTAATTCTTCAGCAGGTTTAGTATTTCCGACAAGAATATCCTTGAGTTTTTCGCCTTTCAGAGGTCGATATTTTACTGCACCTATTAATTCTTTAATTTGGTTTACATCTTCCAGGTAAGGGGCAATGACGCCAATTGCACCATCATCAATCACCTGGCTGGCACGGTAAGGATCAGGCTTGGGAATCCTAACAATTGGGGTGATTCCGTGTGCCTGATAAATCTGGCACATTTTTGATAATTCTGACCTGTCAAGAGGAATATGTTCTGTGTCCAGAAAAACAAAGTCAAGCTCAGCATTGGCTATGAGTTTGGGCCAATTTGGAACACTTGAAGTAATGCAAGTTCCGTAGATATTTTGACCTTTTAGTAATTTTTGTTTTAATGTGTCTCTGGTAAAAGTAGTCATTTTTTGTCATTGAGTATCGGCAAACCCTTAATGATAAGGCTAATAAATATACGCTATGATAAGGTTTTAAGACTATGCATTTGTCATTATTTTCAAAGGAAATTTTGATTTATTCTCTTTTTCGAATTTCCCATAATAATTTTTTTTGTATCAATTCTTCCATGATCAAACAATTCTATTTTGAAGTCAAATAGTGTAGTTTTGACATCCGTAACAATTTTATTAAGAAATGGAATGATGATAGAAAAATTTGACAAGAATGAGCTTCATAAAAATCTAACATGGTTTTGTGAACCATCAAAATGGTCGGTAAAGGAAGGACAATTGCACATTATTCCAGATGAGGCGACTGATTTTTGGCAAAGGACACATTACGGATTTCAGGCAGATAATGGTCATTTTTTATATACTGATGTAACAGGTGATTTTACCATTGAAGCCAGGGTACAATGCGATTTCAAGCATCAATACGATCAAGCAGGGTTAATGGTGCGGGTGTCGGATCAGTGCTGGATAAAAACTTCAGTAGAGTTGGAGCCAGATGAACCAAATAAATTGGGAGCAGTCGTGACAAATAATGGGTTTTCAGACTGGTCAACTCAGGATGTAGATGATGATTTTACAGATTATAGACTGAGAATATCACGAGAAGATTCAACATATACTGTAACGTATTTCCACTCTAAATCCAATGAATGGGTTCAGATACGTATGTTTCACCTTTTTGATGAACCAAAAGTAAAAGCTGGATTGTATGCATGTAGTCCAAAAAAGGGGCCATTTACTGCTCAGTTTGACTATTTGATAATTGAATGAATTTAGATGCATTGTAGGCAAGAGGATAGGTTTTCTTAGTTTTTATTCTTCTTAAATAATTTCTTCAGGCCTTTGAAGAATCCTTTATCCTCCTTTTTTTTGGGAACGGGCTTCTTTGAATATTTCTTTTTTTCTGCTTCTTTCTTTTCTCTATCCTCTTTTTTTCCAAATATTTCTTCCCAAACCGTCAAGTCCTCTTTAAAGGGATCACAATTAAGTTTTTGTTGAATGTGAGAAGGAGGTTGTTTAAATCGAGCCTTTGCAATTTTTGTAAAATTGGAGCTTCTGTTAATTTGTTGTTGATATAATGCATAAATCGGTAGCGCCATGTTGGCTCCTTGCCCAAGAGCTGTAGATCTGAAATGAATAGCTGGAAATTCTCCTCCCACCCAAACACCACTGACCAATTTAGGAGTCATAGCCATGAACCACCCATCGGCATTTGATTGCGTAGTACCTGTTTTACCGGCAACGTCATTGGGTAATTTGTACTTGCTTCTCAGGCGAACCGCCGTGCCGGAATTCACAACGTTTTTCAACATTTCGATCATCATCTGGCTGGTAGCAAGAGATAAAACTTGCCGGCTGCGAGATTTACGATGTTTCCAGATCACTTTTCCATTCTTATTTTCAATTCGTATAATTGTAAATGGAGTAGTACGTTTCCCTTTATTTACAAATGTACAATAGGCTTCCACCATTTCGATTAGCGAAATACTGGGTGTGCCAAGAGCGATAGAAGGAACCGCGGGGATTTGACTGTCAATTCCCATGGACCTGGCCAGAGAAATAGTATTGTCGATTCCTGCATTTTGGAGAACTTTTACAGAAACTGTGTTCACAGAATTTGTCAATGCGCCTTCCATAGAATATTTGCCTTCATATTCATTTCCGGAATTAGCCGGAGTCCATGATTTGTCTTTTTCGTCATAGGTTTTCTGCTCTGCCTTAATGTAGTCACACGGTGAAATATTTTGTTCAAGTGCAGCAGCATAAACTATTGGTTTAAAGATAGATCCGACTTGTCGTTTTGCTTGTTTATTTACATGATCATATTGAAAATTCCGGTGATTTATACCTCCTACCCAAGCCTTGATTTGACCAGATGTCGGGTCAACTGATAAAAAACCTGTTCCTAAAAATCTGAGATAATATTTAATAGAATCCATGGTACTCATTTCCAGAGTTTCTTTTCCATTCCAGGAATAGACATCCATTTTTCTTTTTTGGTTAATTAGCAATTTTATAGAGTCTTTGGATAATCTGCTGTTCAATAGACGTCGATAAGTTGTGCTTTGCTTTAAAGCTAATTTGAGTATGTATTCATCATTTTCCCAAGGCTTGCGTCTCCCTTTCCAATGAGCATCAAAACTTGCCTGAAGAGCTCTCATATGCTTAACTACTGCTTTCTCTGCATAGGTTTGCAATCGGGAATCTATCGTAGTATAAATTTTTAATCCATCAGTATATAAATTATAACTTTCACCCAGGCTGTCCGAAATTTGTGGAATTAGCTTGTTTAATGTTTGCCTTACGTGCTCCCTAAAGTAGGTTGCCAGTCCATCATTTTGATCAATTTTTTTATAACGTAATTCAACAGGTAGAGCTATCATAGAATCCAGGAGATCTTGCTCAATCAATTGAGCTTTAGCCATTTGAGTTAATACTATGTTTCTTCTGTTCAATGCTCGTTTTGGGTGGTTATGAGGATTGTAATAAGTTGTTGCCTTTAACATCCCGATAAGCATGGCAGCTTCCTGGATATTTACAACATTAGCAGACTTTTGAAAAAATCGCTTTCCTGCCGCATCTACACCAAATATATTTCCACCAAATGGGACTGTATTTAAATACAATGTTAAAATTTCCTCTTTAGAATATATATCTTCTATCTCAGAAGCAATTAGCATTTCCCGGAGTTTTGCAATAACCATCGAGAAAAATGGATATTCTTGTCTTGGATAAATATTTTTGACTAATTGTTGAGTGATGGTTGAGCCACCGCCGGCACTTCTGTCTCCCAGTAGCAATGTTTTGAAAAATACCCTGACCAGGCTTTTGAAGTCTATGCCATGATGTTCGAAAAAGCGAGCATCTTCAGTAGAAACCAGGGCATTTATCACATTGGGTGATATTTGATTAAAATCCAGTACCGTTCTGTTTTGGATAAAATACCTCCCTAGTAATTTACCGTCAGCGCTGAAAACTTCCGATGCCTCAAAATTTCGAATATTACTAAGTTGTTCTTTGTTGGGGAGCTTGCCAAATGTGCCGGATTTTATACCAAAGAGGAGGAGAAGGGGAAGGCTCATTAAAGCGATAAGTATGTAAATGGCAATTTTTATTCCCCATTTTCGGAAATCAAATGCTTCCTTTTTCTTCCTTTTCCTTTTAGATCTCAATACACCTGTTTTATTTGCAAAGTAACATGCATAATGTCGTTTTATCAAATGATTATGCACTCAAGAATAATATATTAGTAACTTTTTACAAGTTTATATTTTGCTTGTTGATGATAAATTGAAGAATATATTTATCTTGTTGGAAGACAAATATGTTCGGAAAAGGAACTTGCAAAAAATTATTATTATTAAATAAATAAAAAGGTATACATTTCTGACAACCAATAATATATGACTAATATTCATGACAACACTTGAATTACTAACTGTTATCTCCATTGCCATAGGATTACTTTTTTTACTTGTAATTAGGTTTAAAATCCATGCATTCATTTCGCTAATGCTCACAAGTATTTTTGTTGGAGTTTTTACAGGTATGCCCTTGATGGA
>CAYREN010000207.1:0-8316 GCA_964423255.1 uncultured Roseivirgaceae bacterium
ATGGAAGGGCCATCGCTCAAAGGATAAAAGGTACTCCGGGGATAACAGGCTGATCGCTCCCAAGAGCTCATATCGACGGAGCGGTTTGGCACCTCGATGTCGGCTCGTCACATCCTGGGGCTGGAGAAGGTCCCAAGGGTTGGGCTGTTCGCCCATTAAAGTGGCACGCGAGCTGGGTTCAGAACGTCGTGAGACAGTTCGGTCCCTATCTGTTGTGGGCGTAGGAAGCTTGAGAGGACCTGACCTTAGTACGAGAGGACCGGGTTGGACATACCGCTGGTGTATCAGTTGTGCCGCCAGGTGCACTGCTGAGTAGCTACGTGTGGTTGAGATAAGCGCTGAAAGCATCTAAGCGCGAAACTCACCTCAAGATGAGGCTTCCATATAAGGGTCGTCAGAGATTATGACGTTGATAGGCTACAGGTGTAAAGGCAGTAATGTCATAGCCGAGTAGTACTAATTACCCAATCGCTTTCTTCTGTAAATAGATTCTCTAACTTTAAGAACTCCATTACTCTTTCACTACTAACATGTCTTTTGTAGATAATATTGATTTATTAAAACAACATCATATATGAAATCAATAAAATCAACATATAAAACAATAATGGTGGCTATGGCGAGGGTGTCCACCTCTTCCCTTTCCGAACAGAGAAGTTAAGACCCTCAGCGCTGATGGTACTGCCGTAACACGTGGGAGAGTAAGTCGCCGCCAACTTTTTATTATACAACATCAAACGCATAAAAAAAGCCTCAGTTGAGGCTTTTTTTATGCGTTTATTCGAACCTAAGTACGAATTTGTTTCCTTTGACTATAATTGGTATAATATGAATATTGCAGCAATTATTGTCAGTACCATTGCCAATATTTGGCATTGTTTTGAATTGAGAATTATAGATTAATGAGTCTGATTTATTGTTTTAAAAAATTAGATCAAGGACTTCATGTCTTATTCCATCATTAATTGCAAGGGCAAGAATTAATGAAATGAATAAACCAATCAAAGCATATATCATATCTTTTACAACCATGTTTAAAGCCTTTTTTGAAGCTTTTTTCCTTTTCCCTGCCTTTCCTTTTGTAATACTTATGGCCAATTCTCTTCCTCCGAGTAATCCAATAAATAGCCATGTAGTGCTCATAGGAACCGTACTTTCAAATAATTTATAGTATAACAACAACGAATAGACCAGGTCAACTAAAGTGGCTGCTCTGACATCAGTTACATCTGTTTTCTCATCTACAATTTGTTGAATTTTGTCTCCTCTCAAGTAAAATAAAATGCCAAGCCCTAAAAATATGTATCCTGCAAATGCAATAAATTCCCATATTGATAAACTGCGAGGTAGAAATATTGCAATATTTGCTGCGTCTTGTTGTATCCATACAGACCATAACATGCCACTTGTGATCCACTGAAATATAACCCAAATAGGATGTGGTTTTCCTTTGAGGTATTTGATTACGAATTTTGAAACTAATATCCAGACTAAAAAAGCAAGTATGAATGCAAGGAAATAGCCACTTAAACTTTTATATAATACACCAATTATTGCACTTGTTTTAGTTGAGAAAGCATTTAATAATAGAAAGGTAGTAGAAACGGGCATCCTCATTCGGGTAAGAATTAGTAGAATTAGTGGGGCAGCCAATTGTAAAAATGAAAAAGATGTTGGAGCTTCATCGAACCCTTTGGAAGTCAATCTTTGATTACTTACATCTCCACCATATGTTGTCCAACTATAATATACAGTCACCAAAAAAATTAACCCCATAAATAGCCACATGAAGTACCATTTTTTGTCTTTGTTTGAAGCGATGAATGTACCAATTGTTTGAACACTATCATTTGCAATAGCAGCGTACCCAGCTAAACCAAAGCCAACCCACATTGCAATATTTTTATATGGATATACCACATAGCATAACATAGCGAGAGCAAGAATTAGAATAACAAACAATTTCTCTCTATGTACAATATCAAAAAAACTATATGTACTTTTTGCTAATTTTTTTATTCTCAAGTTGTCATTAAGTGACGAAGGCATATTGTTTAAATTATATAGAAGAGATAAAAGTAAAGTTGCAACAAAGCTATTAATACTTTTAGATTATTATGTTATGAAATTGTTAAGTGGGACTACTTATCAATTGAGACTAAATTAACAATTCTTAGATATATAATCTTTTTGGTTAAATATAATACTTAGCCTATTGCAAGTAACATCTCTTTATAATTCAAAAAAGAGAAATAAATAACTATAGTAATTCCTAATAGAAACTCCATTGATTCTTTATAAAATTTGTCACCCCCTATATTTTGGTTCTTCGTCATAATGCGAACCTCAACAATTCGAGAAGTCAGTAAATATTACTATTCTGATATGATAATTTATATGCAGTCTTGAAATCTTTGTTTACTTTCTGTTTCAAGAATGAAAGTAAAAGCCTGTCTTGCGTGCGGATAATAATAATAATAAAAACTACCATTTAGTTAAAGTGAAATATCTAATATAAATTTTTTTTAAGAAGTATTTCAGCGAAATACTTTTAAGGTACGCAAATCGGTGATGAGCCTAAAATTTGAATAAAGGCCATCTTTGACTGTCAATAAATGTAGTTATAAATATTACTATAAAAATAATAAAATATGCAATATGTTGTTGTTGTTTATTAATGAATCAAAAGAGTTAAATTAACTTATATAATAATATAATGTACAAAATGTATTATAATATGATATTAAAAAACCCTCAATACCAATAAATATCAAAATAAATTAATTTTAAGGTATAAAAAGCACCCAGTATAAAATTATATCACATAATAAACGAATTATTATTTATTATATGTTGGAAAAAACCTATAAAATATACGTAAAATTATATAATGTTATTATCAATTGCTCTAAATATATTGGTTCTTTGTTAAAGAATTTTCAAAAAGTATATTTATTTTGGGCTTAAATATGTCAAAAAGATAGATATAGTATAAATCTTTGCAAAGATTGTATTTATTCTATGCAAATTTTTAAATGATAAAATCCTTCATAGTTTTGTATCGTTGATCATAAATTGTTATGGATACAAGATTTCATTGTAAGTGACTTGTTTTTATTTGATAAATGATTGTTTCCAGATATACTCAATATATGATGTTATATATAGCAGTAAAAAATACTAAAAATATTTAAATCTTATTTTATGGAATCTTTGATTAATAGTTTGATTTCTGAACCGAGTATAATATCGGGGACGAAAAGTCTGGGATTATTCTCAGATGTATTTCTTTTGGATGCATCATTAGCGGCAGTAGAGGTCGCAGATGTAGCAGCAAAAGCTCTATTTACGGCTAACAATATTTGGATGATGTTGGCTACAGCCCTTGTATTTATTATGCATTTGGGGTTCGCAGGTGTTGAGGCGGGGTTTGGACAATCTAAGAACACAGTCAATATTCTTTTTAAGAATACAATAACTCCTATTATCGGATTAACAACTTATTGCTTTGTTGGATTCAATTTAATGTATCCTGGAGATTTTAATATAATTGAAGGAATATTTGGTTTTGCAGGGTTTGGAATTGGTTATGATCCTGCAGCTAGTGGGCCTTCTATTGATTATGCAAATGGTGGTTATACTTATTGGACAGATTTTTTATTTCAGGGGATGTTTGCTGCGACTGCAGCAACCATTGTTTCTGGAGCAATTGCAGAACGTGTTAAATTATCAGCCTATATGATATTTACGCTTATCTATGTTGGTATAGTTTATCCATTTCTTGGTAGCTGGAAGTGGGGAGGTGGCTGGTTAAATGACATGAATTTCTATGATTTTGCTGGCTCTACTTTGGTACATTCAGTTGGCGGATGGGGTGCTTTGGCAGGAATAATGGTAATTGGACCAAGACTTGGAAAATATGTTGGTGAAAAAATAGTCGATAAGCCAGGTTCTTCAGTCCCATTGGCTGTAATTGGAGTTTTTCTTCTTTGGTTGGGATGGTTTGGGTTTAATGGCGGTTCTGTCCTTTCTGCTGATCCGGATTTGGTTTCCTATGTATTGGTTACAACATGTTTGGCTGCGTGTACTGGAGGATTATTTGGTTTCCTGGTTTCTTATATGAAATTTAAAAGAATGGATTTGGGTATGGTATTGAATGGTATTCTTGCTGGGTTAGTTGGAATAACAGCAGGTGCAGATACGGTATCAATTAATTCTGCTCTTATTATTGGAGCAGTTGCTGGAGTTTTGGTAGTAATATCTGCTACTACTTTAGATAAATTCAAATTAGACGATGTTGTGGGAGCTGTTTCGGTTCACTTGACATGTGGAATATGGGGAACCCTGGCAGTTGGCATCTTTTCGACGAACCCAGATCATACGATTATCAAACAGTTGATTGGTGTGCTTTCATATGGTGCAATTGCCTTCCCTCTTGCATATTTAATTTTCTATATTCTAAAAATTACAATTGGTATTAGGGTATCTAAAGAACATGAGCTTGATGGCCTGGATAGCCATGAACATGGCATTAGAGGATACACAATTGTTGTAGAATAAAAAAAATCAAGATTGTGCAAGTTTTCATTTATCCGAGCTCATTAAAGAAATCAATTAATATTAAAACAAAGAATTACGAAATAAATTAATATAAGATGAAAAAATTAGCATTAATAATAGTCGCATTGGTGTTTTGCACTTTTCAGTTGAGTGCACAGAATGAAGAGGATAAGAAGGGATTGCAGATTTCTGGTTCTGTGGATACTTATTGGAAATATGATATTTCTGGTTATAAAGATGAAGATGGATTATCAAATATCGGAACAAGTTTCGCAGATGAGCAAAACTCTATTTCGATAGGAATGATCGATGTGGCTTTAACACAAACTGTTGGTAAAGCCAGTTTCGTAGGAGAGTTTGCCTTTGGACCAAGAAGTTTTAAATCAATACCACTATTTCAGCCAGATGGAACTGATGATATTTTTGTTGGTATACAAAATCTTTACGTTTCATATGCGTTCAATGATTTGATATCACTTACAGCAGGATATATGGGTACATTTGTAGGGTATGAAGTTATTTCTCCAGCTGGCAACTTCAACTACTCCACATCATATTTATTTACAAACGGGCCATTTCAAAATTCCGGTGTAAAGGCAGACTTTACAATCTCTGATAGATTTGCATTTATGGTAGGGTTGTTCAATGACTGGAACGTTTACCAGGATTTTAACGGGATTTCAGATATTGGGGCACAACTGTATTTTATGCCAATTGATGGATGGGATATATATGTGAACTTTGTTACCGGCGACCAATCAGGGACTATTGTTGACATAACAACCGGATGGCAGATTTCAGAAGATTTCTATTTAGGATTGAATGCATCAGATTATTGGGTAACAGGAGAAGATGCAGGTGGGTTTTCCGGTGTTGCTTTTTATCCACAATTCAGTATTTCTGATGCCTTTGACGTTGGTGTGAGATATGAATATTTCAAAATGAAGGAGTATAGGGATGAAGATTTAGGTAATGTTGCCTCAGAAAGCATAAATGCAGTTACGCTTACCGCAAACTTGCATGCTGGTCCATTAACTGTAATTCCGGAATTTAGAATAGATGGAGGGAGCAGTGACTTTTTCTTTAGTGATCCAAAAGGAAATGATCCGGTAAAAAGTGCCTCACAATTTCTTATAGCAGCAGTTTTTGCATTTTAATATCGAGCATCAATATAATTGGAACTCGCATTAATAACTCTATCAATTATTATTGACAGAGTTATTAATTATTTACATCATTGTAAACGCTAATCATCTTGTCTCATTTCCATATTCACCCTATCATTCTTAAATGGTTGGCAATTGTTGCCTAAAAGAATCATAGTTCAAAAAACAAGACCAAGACATGTAGTAGCAATAATTAAAGTTTAATCGTAGTACAATAAACCAAGATATCGCATATTGGTAAATTATTAATGTTACCTTTCAAATTTGCATTTAATTAAATAATCATTAATAAATAGCCGTATTATCTAATGAAATTCAAAAAAAGAGTGAAATGAGACACATTTATACATCACATTGGTGGGCAAATGCAAAATTTATACTAATTTCGGAAAAAAGTATTATACAAACTAAATAAAATAATTTCATGGCAAACTTTCGTTTCAATGCCGTCCAGGAAGCAGGAAAAAGACAGCCGTTTTTTCCAAAATTTCCTTCAAATAAGGTATCAGATTATTATGGCTCTACGTGCTTTAACCTTGCAAAGATGCAAGCAACTTTAGCGCCGGATGTATTTAAAGAAGTAAAATATTGCATTGACAAAGGCAAAAAAATCAATGGTGAAATAGCAAATGCCGTTGCTGCTGCAGTCAAATCATGGGCAATTGACAATGGCATTACTCATTATACTCACTGGTTTCAACCGTTAACAGGATCCACTGCTGAAAAGCATGATGCTTTTTTTGATAGCATGAGTGGAATAGAAAAATTTAAAGGTTCTGCCTTGGTGCAACAGGAGCCTGACGCATCGTCATTCCCATCAGGAGGAATTCGCCAAACATTTGAAGCAAGGGGTTATACAGCCTGGGATCCAAGTTCTCCAATGTTTAAGTGGGGCACAACACTTTGTATCCCTACAATATTTGTTTCTTATACCGGTGAATCTCTAGATGTAAAAGCACCTCTATTAAAGGCATTAGAAGCTGTTGATAAAGCAGCTACTAAAGTGTGCAAGTATTTTGATAGAAATGTATCTAAGGTTACTGCTTCATTGGGTTGCGAGCAAGAATATTTCGTAATTGACAAAGCATTATTTAACGCAAGACCGGATTTAGTAATGTGCGGCAGAACAGTTTTTGGTCATGCACCTGCAAGAGGACAACAATTAGATGATCATTACTTTGGTTCTATCCCAAGAAGAGTAATTGCCTTTATGGAAGATTTTGAAGTGGAATGTCATAAACTTGGAATTCCGGTAACTACAAGACACAATGAAGTTGCGCCAAGTCAATTTGAAGTTGCGCCATTATTTGAAGAGGCTAATGTGGCTACTGACCACAATATGTTGATGATGGATGTAATGAGAAGAATTGCTGACAGGCACGAATTTAAAGTACTACTACATGAAAAACCTTTTGCGCAAATTAATGGAACCGGGAAACATAATAACTGGTCATTGATCACTAGTACGGGCGTCAACTTATTTCAACCAAGCAGCAGTGCAAGAGAAAATCTTTTATTCCTAACATTCTTTGTAAATGCGATTGCCGCAGTTCATAAATATGCCGATATCCTTAGAGCATCTATTGCCTCAGCAGGAAATGATTTCAGATTGGGTGCGAATGAAGCACCTCCTGCAATTATTTCAGCATTTATTGGCACGCAGCTTAATGCAGTCCTTGATGAACTGGAAAGTAATGGAAACATTAAAATCGAGAAAGGGGACAATATGTACATGAAACTTGGAATCGATAAAATTCCCGAAATAATTCTTGACAATACTGATAGAAATAGAACTTCACCTTTTGCATTTACAGGTAATAAATTCGAGTTTAGAGCTGTTGGTGGAAACGCAAATGTTGGCCTGCCAATGACAGTGCTAAATACTATTATGGCCAAGCAACTCAATGACTTTAAAGAAGATGTTGACGCATTGATAACTGGAGGAAAAGAAAAGAGACTTGCGATCATTGAAATACTAAGAAAAAATATTACAGCATCAAAAGATGTTCGCTTTGAAGGTGATGGTTATTCTGATGATTGGGTAAAAGAAGCAGAGAAAAGAGGTCTTCCAAATGTGAAGGATACTCCAGAGGCACTTGATGCTTTTCTTACTGATAAAAGTAAAGAAGTATTTGGATGCTACAATGTACTCAGTGAAAGAGAACTTGAAGCACGAAACGAAATACTTTGGGAAAATTATATAATGAAGGTGCAGATAGAATCAAGAGTTATAAGTGACTTGGCACTTAATCATATTATTCCTACGGCTGTTAAATATCAAATGAAATTAATTGATGCCGCAAGGGGATTGAAGGAAATAGGACTCGATAATAAATCAACTTTAAATGTAATCAGTAAAATTACTGAACACATCGATGGCGTTAAAAATGGAGCACTCGATATGATTGATGAGCGAAAGCGTGTCAATGAAACTGAGGATGCAAGAGAGAAAGCCGTTGAGTACTGTCACAATATTAAACACAAATATTTTGATCAAATCAGATATCATGTTGACAAATTGGAACTGTTTGTCGATGATGAAGATTGGCCACTCGTGAAATATCGCGAAATGCTTTTTGTGCATTAATAG
>CAYREN010000208.1:0-8307 GCA_964423255.1 uncultured Roseivirgaceae bacterium
AGAATGATTAATGCATTGCTTCATAGTCAATTTGAAAAAATGTAAACAGATGAAAAAATACTTTTTCATAACAATACTACTATTATTTGTTGGCGATAATGGATTTGCAGCCGAAGAAGGAATAAAGCAGGATAGTTTGCAAAATCTTCTTCAGAACGCTAGTCAAAAGGATAGTATAAAATATTTAATGGCCATAGGTCAGGATTATTTTATTTCAGAGGACTACGCCAAATCTTTAGATTACTTTTTTTTAAGCATAAAATTATCTGAGGCTCAATCAGAGCCAGCTGGTACCGCAGATGCATCAAATAGTATAGGTAGAGTTTATTATGAAATGGGCAATTTTAAACAAGGTCTCGTTTATTTTAATAATTCGCTGAATCTTTACGAATTGCTCAATGATAATGAAAGGATGGGAGGTGTGCTTAATAATTTGGCGCTCATATATTATGAAATTGACTCAATTGACCAAGCCATAGAATACTACAATAAGGCCCTTGAATTAAAAAAAGTAAATGGAAATAAGCTGGATATAGCCGCTATTTATCACAATCTTGGTTTAGTGTTTATTCAACAAAACAAATTTGATCAAGCAATAGAAAATCTAATTTCTTCAAGAAAAATATTTATAGAGTTGAATAAAAAGAAGCATGCAGTAAATGCCTTAAATAATATTGGAAGGGCTTATTATAAAAGTGGGAGATATAAAGAGGCATTGAAATATTTCAAACAGGGATATAGAGATGCAAAGCAGATCAACTCTACATTTTTCATTATGGATAATTATAAATATCAGGCTGACTGCTATGCCAAATTGGGCATTTATAATAAAGCATATAGATATTCCAATAGATATTATAATTTGAAGGATAGCCTATTGAATATTGAAAAGAAGAAAGAGTTGGCCACTATCCAGGCAAAATATGAAAATGAAATTGAGAAACAGGAAATAGGTCTTTTAAAAAAAGAAAATGATGCAAATGAAGCAACTATAAAAATGCAAAAAATGGTAGGTGTTGGCATTTTAGTTATTATGATTTTGATTGGTGTAATGGCCTTGTTTTATTATCGTGGTAATCTTGCTATAAAGAAAGCAAATCAGTCATTAAAAACTCAACAAAATGAAATACAAAAAAAGAATAATTCACTTACTCAATTAAATAATGAGATCATAATTCAAAATGATGCAATCATTGGGCAGAAAAAGGAACTTGAAGAATTGAATAACATCAAGGATAAATTATTTTCAATTATTTCGCACGAATTTCGCAGTCCTCTAAATTCACTAAAAGGGACCCTGACACTTTTAAAAGTTGGAGCATTATCAAATGATGAACTTAATTTGATATCCAAGGAGCTTAATGACAAAATAAATAACACATCAATTTTTTTAGACAATTTACTCAATTGGGCTAAAAGTCAGATGCATGGTATTAACTCTAAACCTGTCCAAATTAAAATGCGTGAATTGGCTGAGAATAACATTCAATTGCTCAAATCGTTGGCAACAAAAAAGAAGATTCTATTAAAAAATAATATCCCTGAAGATTGTACTGCATTTGTCGATCCGAATATGATGAATTTAATATTCAGAAATTTGATTTCAAATGCAATCAAATTTTCTTTACAAGGGAGCATTATAGAAATTAGTTCAGAAAGTAAAAATAATATAAACACCATTTCTGTAAATGATAGTGGAATTGGAATGTCAGCTGAAAATATCAAAATGTTATTTCAGGTTCAATCAATTACAACTCGTGGTACAGCAAATGAAAGGGGGACCGGATTGGGGTTATTTATTACTAAGAATTTCGTTGAATCAAATGGCGGTAAAATTTGGGTAGAAAGCGGAGAAGGTTCTGGAAGCACTTTCAAATTTACCATGCCAATTGCTCAGATATAGCATTAAAGATGATAATCTATTTTCCCAATAGCTCGGGTAGGTTTTTTTGTATTAATTGCAGAATGTCATCATCAAATTTGGCCAGATAAAGTGTTTTTGTATTGGACAGAACCTCTATGGTAAGTCCTTTTGCTCCTCTCAAATCTGTTTTGTACAAATTGGCATTTGTGAAATCGGCCCCGGTGAGATAGGCCCCTTTCAAATTAGCTTCCATCAAAAATGCATTTCTAAAATCTGCTTTAATAAGAAATGCTTTTTCAAAATCTGCTTTTATTAAATAGGTATCTTTAAATATGGCCCCATTTGCATAGGATTTTTTAAGTAAAGATTGGTTCATATTGCAATTTTCAAAATTGGTTTGATTAAGTCTGGCACCTTCGAGATTTACGTCTATTAAAATGGAGTTGAATATGTTGGCATAATTCAAATTTGCCCCAGCCAGATTTACGTAATTCAAATTTGTTTTTACCAAGTAGGAATGAGCAAGATTGATATTATATAATTTATGCCGGTTTAATCTTTTTATATTACCGACGGTTCTAAAAGCTGCCTCTTGTGATTCCCATAGTCTAAAATCATCTATCTCATCTTTATAAGTTCTGATTCTCGTCCTTTTTTCACCAGTTTTATTTAACCAAAAAATCAATATTCCAATAACTGCTATATCGAAAATCATACCATGGGCTTCTGCTAAAACCTGACCAAAGAAAGTATGAAAGTCCTCCTGATAATATGGAAGACTTACCATAATAACTGCAAAACCAAGAACTATCAATACTATAGTAGAAGTGAGAATAGGCTTTTCGGATATTGAATATATCTTCGTCCCAAATTCATATAGTTTCTCTCGAATTTTCATAAATTCTAATCCTGAACACTAATAATTTATAGATGTACGTAATGTATTTAAAATTGGATTTATTTACAAGTATGTGTCAATAACCTGCGGCAATTAATTATTTAATATTTCTTAAAATTCAACAAAAAATTATAGTTTTCAATACTAATTTTTTCATTTCTACTTTATATTAAGTTCCTTAATTTTTCTCCCAAGTGTTTCGCTGATTTTTATATAAGATTCGACAGTCCAGCCTCCAACATGTGGTGTGAATAATACGTTGTTCATCTGAAATAGCTCACTCATAATTTCGTTTTGTTCCTCACTAAATTTGGCCATTTTTTCATTTTCGAGCACATCCAATCCAGCAGCTAAAATTTTACCCAATTTTAAATATTTAACTAATGTTTTTAAAGCCAATATTTCACCTCTTGCTGTATTAAGTAATATTATATCCTTTTTAAATTTTTCTATAAATTCTTCATTTATAAAAAATTTTGTTTCAGGAGTTAGAGGCACATGAAAACTTACAATATCTGCTCTTTCAAATAACTCATTTAGCTGCACTTCTTCTACAAATTCATTGGCAAATCCTTTTTTGTATTTATCGTAAGCAATAACCTTACAACCAAAGCCCCGCAATCTTTTTGAAACAGCTGTTCCCATATTTCCAAAACCGACAATTCCAAAAGTACGATGCATCAATTCTATTCCACGATTTCCTTCACGATCCCAGATTTTGTTTCTAACTTGATTGTCTGCTTCCCGCATTTTATTTATAAGATTTAGGAGTAGCCCTAGTGTATGTTCTGCTACTGCATCTCGATTACCTTCAGGGGCATTTAATAATGCAATATTCTGATCTTCAGCGTATTCAATGTCTACTTGGTCCATCCCTGCACCAGATCGGGCAATAAATTTTAAGTTTTTTCCTGCACTTATCAATTCTTTGTCTGCTGGTGTTTTACTTCTAATAATGACTCCCGTATAATTGGCAAGTATATCAATGATGCCCTGTCTGTCAATATTTGGTTTATAATGGACCTCATACCCTATATCTTCCAAAATTGAAATTATGCATTCGTGTATCGTTTCGGTAATTAATACTTTGTGGTTCATTTTATCAGCTTAGTTATTCAATGGAAAATCTATTATTGCTCAAGATCATAAAGCATCTACATTAGTTTTAAAAATTGGGAATATTAAAAATTATATAACATATGGGCAACTATAAAATATACTGCCAGGCCAAGCAGGTCAATTGTTGTTGTGATAAAAGGCCCTGAAGCCAAAGCAGGATTAAATCCCATTTTATCTAATACAATAGGTATAATAGTTCCCAATAATGAAGCTAAAATAACTACAGAGAATAGTGCAATTCCAACAACGAATGCCAGCTTGGGGCTATATGAAAAGTATATAAAAGCATATACCAAGCCAGCCAGAACTACACTATTTAATAAAGCTACAAAAATTGTTTTTATAAATTTTTGCCAAATACTGGATTCAAAAGTGGTTACCGTTGCGAGACTTTGAACCACCAATGCTGATGATTGAATACCTACATTGCCGCCTGTTGCTATTATTAAAGGAATAAAAAATGCCAATGAAGCAACTTTCAATAAATCTTCTTCGAATACTCCAATAAAACGTGCGCCAACTAAACCTCCTAATAACCCAATAACAAGCCAAGGTAAACGAGCCCTGGACAATACCCAAACGGTATCATCTTCTTCCACATCTTCTGCAATACCCGCCATAAGTTTTCGCTCCTGGTCAGCCATTTCTGTAATGACATCAATAATATCATCAACGGTAATCCTGCCTACAAGCTTGCCCTGGACATTTATTACTGGTGCGGATTCAAGATCGTACTTTTGCATAATATCCGCTATTTCTTCTTCTTTTTGATAAGTATATATAGATATAATTTCCGAACTATAGATATCCGCAATTTTAGCTTTTGATTTAGCAAGAATCAGTTCCTTTAGAGGAACTCTTCCCAAAAGTTTATCTTCATCATCTACGACATAAACGGAATAAATTTTCTGTACATTTTCAGCTTGCCTTCTAATTTCGTCAATACACTGAATAACATTCCAATTTACATTTGCCTTGATTAATTCCTTCGCCATTAATCCTCCGGCACAGTCTTCATCGTATCTTAAAAGCTCGATAATATGGTTTGCTTTTTCAGTATTTTGAATATTAGAAATTACTTCTTCTCTGACTTTTACGGGAAGGTCATTGAGAATATCAGCTGCATCGTCGGTTTCGATTTCTTCTATGTATTCTGCAATCTCTTGTGGATCAATTGAACTTAGAATTTTAGTTCGGGTATCATCTTCAAGATCTTCTATTACATCAGAAGCAACATCTTTCTCCAGCAATTCCAATATATATTTTGACTGATCCGCTGTGAATTCTTCCAATAATGTAGAAACATCTTCATGTCGCACTGAATGAAGAGTCTCGCGAATAATAATATCATTTTTACTTTCAACAGCGTCACGAAATTTATCGAGGTATTCCTGTGTAAGTTCAAATGGAGTTATGTTTTCCAATTTTGGATTTTTAGAGTTAATTGTATAAAATCATCTACAGACAGCTGTTCTGCTCGGAGATTAAAAATTTCGTCTTTAGTCAATTCAGATGGCAAAAGTATTGGTTTCAGTGCATTTCGCAAGGTTTTGCGTCTGTTTTGAAATCCTTGCTTTACTATTTTTTTAAATAATGACTCATCACATTCTAATTTTGTGTTTTCTTTTCGTACTAATTTGATCACCGCAGAATCAACCTTTGGCGGAGGTATAAATACTCCCGGATGGACAATAAATAACAATTTACTATGGTAATATGCACCAATCAACACACTCAATATTCCATAGGTTTTACTTCCATGTGATGCGCATATCCTTTCTCCAACTTCTTTTTGTAGCATACATACCACCTCCTTGATTTGATGTTTTGCATCAAGAATCTTAAAAAATATCTGACTTGAGATATTATATGGAAAATTACCAATGATCGACATATCTGATTTTGATAAGTCACCAATATTTAATTTGAGAAAATCACCTTCAACAATGTTGATGTTATCACCTAAAATATTTTTTCTTAACCATTTAATTGATTCTCTATCAATTTCCAGTAAGATTAATTTTTTAAATGACCTATTTATAAGATGAACTGTAAGGGCCCCGGTTCCAGGACCTATTTCAAGTATAGTCTCAAAATCACCTTCCCACGATAGCGCATCTACAATTTTATTTGCGATATTTTTATCATTAAGGAAGTGCTGTCCTAAAAACTTTTTTGGCCTTACACCATGCATATTAATTTTCCGTTAAATTGCAGATGCAAATTGCAGATTATTATTCAAAATTGATTGATTATAATATAAATAATGTAGGTAGATAATTATGGAACTATCAAATAAGAAAGAAAAACAAAATAAACCAATAATTGGGATAACAATTGGTGATATCAATGGTATTGGCGCTGAGGTTATAATTAAAGCATTGTCGGACACAAGAATTCTGAATCATATGACTCCGGTAATATTTGGATCAACCAAAGTACTTTCATTTTATAGGAATTTGTTAAAAAAGGAAGATTTTCAGTATAGCCAATTAAAATCTATTAATGATTTAAATACTCGTAAAATAAATGTTGTGAACTGCTGGTCGGAGATGATAGAAATAAAAGTTGGGCAGGTGACCAAAGAGGCTGGCAAATGTGCTTATTTGGCGTTAAGGGAAGGAGTAAAATATTTGAAAGAAAATAAAATAGATGCCATTGTAACAGCACCAATCAACAAGAAAAATATTCAAAGAGATGACTTTCAATTTGTTGGGCATACAGACTATATATCTGATGAGCTGGGATCGAAGGAAAATCTTATGTTAATGGTTGGAGAGAGTTTAAGAATTGGAGTCGTTACTGCTCACATTCCAATTAAAGAGGTAAGCGATAAATTAACTCAAGAGCTTATTGAACAAAAGTTAGATATAATGATTAATAGTTTGAAAAGTGATTTTGGTATCGAAAAGCCAAAAATTGCACTGCTTGGGCTTAACCCTCATGCTGGTGAAGAAGGTTTGTTGGGAGATGAAGAAAATAATATGATTGACCCTGTGGTGGTAAAGTATAAGAATAAAGGACACCTGGTATTTGGACCTTTTCCGGCTGATGGATTTTTTGGAACAATGCAGCATCAAAAATATGATGGAGTTCTGGCGATGTACCATGATCAGGGATTGATTCCATTTAAATTATTGGAGTTTGAAAGCGGCGTAAATTTTACATGCGGCATACCAAAAGTAAGGACTTCTCCAGATCATGGAACTGCCTACAGTATTGCAGGGAAAAACCTCGCAAACCCTATGTCAATGAGAGAGGCTTTATATTTGGCGTCAAATACAGTAAAAATTAAAGAAATGTCCTTAAAGGAGGTATAAAATAAATAACAATACATTTCTTTAAATATTAATATAAAATATCTACATTTGCGGTCTTAAAAACGAGGGTGATGGATTTGCTCAAAGATTACGATATTGAAATATCAAAATTAGATTTAGGGCAACACGATTTTCACTATCAAGTTAATAACGAGTTCTTTGGATTATTTGATTACAGTTTAATAAATTGCGGTAGTCTAAAAGTTGAAATTTCACTTGATAAAAAGACTTCTTTCATTTCTTTATTTTTCAGAATTAATGGCACTATAGAATTAATTTGTGACCGAAGTCTGGATAGTTTTGACTATGAATTGAAAACTGAAAAAGAGATTGTTTTGAAATATGGTGAGTTGGCAAATGAGCTTACCGATGAAATTGAAATGATACCATTCAATTCGCAAAAAATTAATGTTGGGAAGTATATTTATGAGTTCATTTGTATCTCGGTTCCATTGAAAAAATTGCACCCTCGTTATAAAAATGATTCTTTGGAGGATAAAATTGTTTTTACTTCAAATATTGAAAATGAAGAAAATTCAGAAATTGATCCAAGGTGGAGTGAACTAAAAAAATTGAAAAATAAAGAGTAAAATAAAATAAGTTATGGCACATCCTAAAAGAAAAATCTCAAGGACCAGAAGAGATAAACGTAGAACGCATAAAAAATTAAATGAGAAAAATTTGGTTGTTTGCCCTACTACTGGTGAGCATCATATGCCTCACAGAGCTTTTTGGTATGAAGGAAAACTATATTACAAGGGAAAAGTAATAATTGAAAATGAAGTTTTGGCATAATCAAAGTTATTGAAATTATAGTTTAGGGAACGATAGTTCCCTTTTTTATTTCTCAAAAAGCATTTCTTGAGTTTGCGTGAAATAATCCAATGATTCTTTAAGTTCGATATATTTGCATATGAGGCTTACAATTAGGAAATTGTAATAATCAAAAAAATCACTATCGCTTTTTGCTATTTAAATGCTTGAACGCATTTTTATTTTCACAATAGATTTATAATTTTAGATTCTAAATTAGATTATGGCTACAACCGCTGATTTTAAAAATGGTTTATGTCTTGAATTCAATAATGACCTGTGCACTATTGTAG
>CAYREN010000209.1:0-8300 GCA_964423255.1 uncultured Roseivirgaceae bacterium
CGTTTTTTGATATGTATTCCGGGGTATCTCTATTGATCGATCCGGATGAAAATGCTGGGGAGGAGGATTATGCTGATAAAGCCCAGGCTAATTTGTTACATCAAAGTTTGCTTTACCTGGCAGGACTTGCCATTTTACTATATGCAACTTATGCTGTTTTATCTTTTAAAGACCAATTGAATTTCACATTTACGAATGTAGCATTATTACTCACGAAACTTATTGGGCTTGGCTTTTCTATTTTGCTGGTATTAAAAGACCTGAATATTAATAGCAGCCTGGCTGATACCTTGTGCGGATTTACAAAGAAGACGAATTGTAATTCCCTGCTCAATACAGATGCTGTTAAAGTATTTGGATGGCTTCATTGGAGCGATGTAGGCTTAATTTATTTTCTGTCCGGGTTATCGATGATGATTGGTATTCCCGAAGAAAGTGACTTGAAACTGATGTCCATAATATCAATCGGCGCATTGGGATATGTGGCGTACTCCATATATTTCCAGGTAGTAGTAGCCAAAACCTGGTGCCCGCTTTGTCTTGGTGTGCAGGCAGTTTTTGTAGGGGAGGCTACATTGTATTATACCTATTTGCTCCCTCTGGAATTATCATGGGTTTCGATAATACATTATGGAAGCATATCCCTGACAATTGCTTTTGGCATCGTCTTATATAAGGGTTACTTTATAAACAAACAAACGTCACAACAAGAAAGGCTCGCTTATCTCAAATTCAAAAAGAACCCAACAACATTTATTAACCTTCTTTACCATGGCAAACGGAAAGCTTTTAATATTACCAAAGAGGTTTTTCAGATAGGAAAACCTGAAGCGAAAGTAGAAGTTACGGCTTTTCTCAGCCTGAATTGCAACCCTTGCCAAAGGGCGTTCAACCAGTTGAACCCCTTGTTTGAAAAGGAAGATGTAAAAACCAACCTGATATTTTCATTGCACGACAAAGAACAATCTTTTGTAAATCAACTTGCACAAATATTTAGTGAAAACAAATTTGCAGAAGCCATTGACTTGCTTAATGCCTGGTACAATGCCAAAGGAAATGAACGGGAATCCCTGATCAAACAGGCAGAAAAAAGTAAGCTTGATGATCGCTTTGAAATAATACAAAAAGCACACAAGGAACTCTTTACTGCAGCTGAGATTACCGGAACACCTACAGTTTTTGTAAATGGATATGCGCTTCCCAGGGAATATCAAATAAAAGATATTTCTTATTTTATTGATGTATTGAAGAAACGATAAATTTTTAAGAACTTATGAGCATAATTAAATATTTGGAAAGGATAAAAAGAATGGATGATTTGATACGTAGAAAAGCTACAGGAACGCCTGATGAGTTTGCCTGTAGGATGGATTTGTCACTTAGTGCTTTGGCTAAATATATTAAACTTTTAAAAGAGATGGGGGCTCCAATAGCATATGATAATAATCGTAAAAGCTATCATTATTTATTTCCATGCAAATTAAAGATTGGTTTTGAAAGTAAGTATTTAACGGACAAGGAATTAATAGAGATTAATAAAAAAAGTTTAAAAAAATTCTGTGAAATTGTGTCAATGTAATAATAGTACATTGACGCCAATTATATTTACCCCGATGTTCCTAAAATGTGCACTAAAAAGAACATTCAGGGATGCTGAAAACTGAACACCTGTGGCAGCAGGTCAGAGTAAGCAAAACTAAAATAATACTAAAATGAAAAAATTAGGAAAATTAAATTTGAAGAAAGAGAACATGCTTAGCCATGAAGAATTGGTGAGTTTTAGAGGTGGATCTGGTGATGCAGGTTGTTATGATCACTGGTACATATGCCGTACTCAATTGCACGATCTCGTTTTAGATTGTATTCAAAACTGTAATATGATCTGCCCAAACGTTACAATTATTGAAGGTTGCTAATTAAATATTTTGGTTTAATAAGGTGAATTTCTCGCCTTGTTAAACCAATAATAATTAAAATAAATTAGATGAATAATTATATACGCTTCACTATATTTTGTTTAACAGTTATGTCCGGCTGCGGAAATCATTCAACTAAAGAGATTAAGTCAGTTAGCACAATAAAATTCATAAATTTAATCGATACCATATCGATTGAAATACAGGCCGATTTGTTAGGTAAATATCTTCATTGGACGATATCGGATGATAATTTTTTTGTTGCGTATAATCATCATTTGCATCGTATAGATGTATTTAGTCTTGATCAAATGTCATTTAATCATTCTATACAGCTCTACAAAAGAGGGCCTAATGGAATATCATCTGTTGGAGATGTACTAAAAATTGGAGATAATTATATCATAGATAGTGGCAGTTATTATTATAGAATTTCAAAGGAGGGGTCGGTTATCAACAAAATAGCACATAAAGAGTTCAATATTTCAAAAAATGGATATATTTTTTATCAAAAAGGACCTGGATTTAGCAATTTCGAAGATATATCACTAGACAAAGAGAATAATTGCATATATCGACCTATCTACAAATATCAAGAAGATGGAGACATTGATTTTTCATCTTTATTTATGTGTTCCATTAATTTTGTTAATTGGACCTCAGGCATAATCCAAATTAAATACCCTGAGACATTTGTTGAGTCCTATCTTGAAACCGTCTTTTTAGGTGATGGAAATATGTTGAGAAATGGTCATTTGCTTATTTTTAATTTTCCGGGTGCTAATGAGGTGTATGTATATAATACAATTACACAGCAGTTAAAAACTCACGACCCATTTATACTTAATAGGAATAAGATGAAAATAAACCTTAGTGACTATAGTAATGATGCTTTTCTGGCGAATTTTTATGGACAGCAATTGTCACCTAGGTATTTAGGGATAAAATACAATGGTACAAACAATACCTATTACCGTATGCATAAAACCAAAGCCAGAGGTGAAAATATGTTTGACACAGATTACTTTCTGATAAAAATGGATAGTAATTTTAATACTGTAGCTCAATACAAGCTTGGTGACAATTTTAGTCCTATATTTCAAATCCATAATGGTTATCTTTATTTTGCCCCACAAGCTGTAGATGAAGATGCGTTGTATAATTTGAAATTGTATAAAATAAAGGGGTGAGAGAGAATTTTTTTAAAAAAATTCTGCGAAATAATCGAAGTATAAAAATAATATACTGGCATATTTTACCTTAGCCCCGATGTTTCTAAAATGTGCACTAAAGGAGATATCCGGGGATGCTGAAAACTGGAAACCTGTGGCAGCAGGTAAGAGTAAGCAAACTTTATAAATTTACTAAAATGAAAAAATTAGGAAAATTAAATCTGATGAAAGAAAAAATGTTGAGCCATGATGAGTTGGTGAGTTTTAGGGGAGGGTCTGGAGGAGGATATGATTGTGAATATTATTCATGTTCTTGTTATGATGGAACAGGAGCATGGACAGGACTTTATTGTGACGGGGGTAGTAATGCACTCGCTACATATTGCTCTGGATCCGGTGGTCAATGTACTACTATGGGGGGCGGCTGATCATGATTCGATTCTCTATAAGATTCTTTAACACTTAAGGACAAAATGAGGAATATCCTACTTATACAACCGTACTAAGTGTTATTGTAATCATGTAGATTAAAGGGATTGTTGATTAGTATCAAAAAAGTAGACAGGTGATTGAAACCCATCACCTGTTTTCTCATAAATTCACGTGTAGCCGAATGACTTTACTAATTGTTATAAAAATAGTCTCAAACGAGTAAACTTAAGCTAAATTAACTCAAATTAATGAACATTGACTGAATGCCTAATTTAATAAAAGTAGTGCAATAACGGAACTTTTAAGCTCCTTTAAAACATATGATATTCATGACAATCTGGTAGGAGTTTAGTAATAGGCTTTTCATAAAAATCGATTTCTATAGGCTTCATTAAACACTTTTTTCGTTATTTGAATTATCTCTGATGGCAGTAATTGATATTAAAAAAAATTTATAGACAAATTTTTGAATTTTAAAATTATGAAAAATTTAATTTGGGCATTATGCTTATTAATCTTCTCTTGCTGTACAAAAAAAAATACTTCATTGGAAAATGAAATACTACCTGTCATAAAAGTTAAGGAAACATTTTTAAAAAAGGCCAAAATTGGAGTTAATGATTTTGCCACATCGATTAAGTATATACCATTAGAAACAAGAGATAATTGTTTGGTGGGTAGGAGTACAGAAGTATTTGTAGATAAGCAAAATATTATTGTTATATCTTTCCGCCAAATTTTTGTCTTTGATAGGGAAACAGGCAAATTCATTAGAGAAATTAGTACTTTTGGTAAGGGACCCGGAGAGTATCGGAATACAGTATTTAATGCTTTTAATCAGCGAAATAAAACTATAAGAGCCACTGGTTGGAATGATAATATTATCGAATACGATTTGCATGGACAAGTAAAAAGAGAAGTTTCATTTCCAATTTATGTAAGTTCGGTAATCATTGAAATGAAACCAGATATTTATGCAGGTTATACTCCAAATGTAAGTGGAAATGGTGAAAACAAACTGCTTATTTTTAATGCGCAAGGCAATGAAATATTTCTGATTAAAAATAAAGATTTTTATGAAAAAGAGGTACTGGGAAGAACTATTTCATTTGGTAATGAGGCTCTGTTTTATATATTTCAAAAGAAAACCTATTTCAAAGAAATATTCAATGATACATTAAATTACATTTCAGATAATTCCTTGAAAGCTAAATACACTTTTAATACCGATGGATTATCTCCCTATTATGCACTAAAAGGTGAAAACGAAGCTTTTGATAAATTAAGGAATTTATTTAGAATCCAGAACATTTTTGAAACAGAAAAGCTATTGTTTTTCATGATCAATTATAGGAACAAAAAGTATGCAGGATATTATAATAAGTTCGATGACAAAACTCTAATTAGTAACTTCAGTAGTGAGGACGAAAATGGATTCTATGATGATTTTAATAATTTTGTATCGTTTATTCCGCAACGAATAAATTCAGAGAATGAAATTGTTGGATATATAAATCCCACAATCATATATGATTGGTTCAAAAACAATCATGGATTAACCAAAGGTCTTTCAAATCACATAAGAGATTTAGAGAAAATAGGCCTTGAAGACAACCCAATTGTGGTAATTGCCACATTAAAAGACTAGATCCATTGATTGATAAACCAAGATAATACAACCATTTTCAGGTTAATTAGAATACGGCGGTTTCTATAATTTTCTCAGTCCAGAAATAGTGGACTGGCATCCTTTACCTTAGCCCCGATGTTTCAAAAATGCGCGCTAAAAGAAACATTCGGGGAAGCTGAAAACCGCAGTGTCCTCCGTAGGTTCACCGAAGGAGGGAAGAGTAGGCAAAATTTTAAACAATACTAAAATGAAAAAATTAGGGAAATTAAATTTGAAGAAAGAAAAAATGTTGAGTCAGGAAGAATTGGTGAGTTTTAGAGGTGGATCGGGATCTAATTGTGAATACAACGAACTTTGGTGTGGTTGTGCTTATTATCATTGTACATGTCCATCCGGCGGTGGTAGTTTTACAAATATAATGTGTTGTTCGGAGGAATTAATAAATATCTCAGGGCAGGTGTGCACACAAGGTGGTGTCGCACAATGTTGGTGTTAATTTGTGACTTGAGGAAAAGCCACTTTTTTAAGTGGCTTTTTAATCACTATAAAATGAAATATCTTTTCGCTCTGATTATATCTTATTTGAGTTTAGTCGATAAGAGTGCTGTATGCCAAAACCTTTTAGTAAGCCCGGAAAATCCACAGGCCGGTCAACAAATTCAATTTCAGTATGACCCTGCCAATACTCCACTTTCTTCTTCTTTAATAGTAACCGCTATTGCATATGTATCCGAGGAAACAGGAAGGTTTATAAAACCTATTGATATTTTGTTGACTAAGAATGATGCAAATTGGACAGGTCAATTTGATTTGATGTCAGGCAGTGTAGCATTTGCGCTGACATTTAAGAATGAAAGAGATATTCCAGATAATAATAAAGGAAAGGGTTATATATATTACCTGCAAAATAAATCGGGAGATGTACTAAAAGGGGCAAAAGCAGCTGCAGCGCAGTACTTTGTCATATATTCTGATTTATACAAATTTGAGATTGATGTGGAGAAGGCGAAATCAATGTTTGAGCAAGAATTTGAAGAAAATGTAGATTTAAAACAGTATTATATCCAACCTTATCACTATACATTTGATCTTAGCGATCCTACAGAAAGATTTGAGTTGATTTCTGAGTTAGATGAACTTTATAAAAAGAGAAATCAGTTAGACGAAATTACTTTGACCAAACTATCATTAATTTACAGAAAGTTATTATTAAAAGATAAAGCAGAAAAATGCACGGAGTATACCATTCGAAAGCATCCAAATGGAACACGGGCATTTCAATTGAATTCTCTTCCCTACCAGAGAGAAATACGCAAGACTTCAGACTTGAAAAGAAAAATAAAAATTTATAGGCAAATGGACAGGTATTTCATAGAGAAGCTAGTTGATGCAAAGGAAGTAAGTATTACTTCAAAGGGAAATGAAATATTGTTGACTTATAGCAATGATTTACTATCACCATCCTATATCTGGGCCCTCAACGAAAATTATTACCAAGCGATACGACTTATTTCTCTATTTCATTTACTACCCTATTGTTGGGGCAATGAAACATTAGAAGAATGGTTTGAATTGGTAGAACAAGTACAAAATGAACTGGTGAAAATGAAAGTTTATAATGAGTTTTCTCTTCAGAGCATTTCAAAAAACGAAAATATAGCTTGGGCTTATGAGTTATCTTCCAAAGCTGTAGATTGGGCTTATCATCATATAAAAAGTCCAAGAACGCTTAGGGAAAAAACATTTTTTATGAGTACAGATAGTCAGATTGAAGAGATGAGAAGAATTGACTATGCACGATTTCTTATGACTAAATGTGAATTATTGCTCAAACTAAATAAAAAGGAAGAAGCATTGGATGCCTGCAATAAGGTGATTGAAAACAGTAATCTTACCGATATTAGGTTGAATGATCGAATTGTGGATTTACTATTAAAAATTGGGCATGCAGAAGAGGCTAAGGATATCAGCAAAATTGCAATTGACAAGGGAAAGGCAACTTCTGCCATGAAAGAGCTATTATCTGAAGAGGATAATGAAAATAGTGGCAACATCGTTGATTCTTTAGCCAAAGATCACTTGAATGATAAGAAGGATTATTTGACTTCCATCAGGATCAATACTCCGGCACCGGCATTCGATCTAAAAAATATTCATGGTGAAAACGTATCATTATCAAATCTTAAGAACAAGATAGTCGTACTTGATTTTTGGGCTACCTGGTGTGCTCCTTGCCTGATGTCTTTTCCTGCATATCAAGTGGTGATTGAAAAATATAAAGAAGATCCTGAAGTCGTATTTCTATTTATAAATCTTGATAAAGATAAAAAGGATATAGAAAAAGAAATTAAACAGTTTTTAAGTAAAAGGAAATATGATTTTGAAGTCCTGCTTGATGCAAAAGGGATTACAGCCCAGTACTATACTGTATCTGGCCTGCCTACGAAATTTGTTATTGATAAAAATGGAGTCATAAACTTTAGAAGTGTAGGAGTAAAAAAAGATAAAGAAGAAATGATTGAGGAACTTTCGCTAATGATAGAAATGGCCAGAGCATTAAAATCACCATAAAAAAAGTTGAAAGTAATTTACAGCAGCTTCTTGCATGACAGATTCCTGCCTGCTGTAGGCTGGGCTATGCCTGCAAATACTTAAGACCTACGTGATGTCTCGCAACATCCGTTTTAGATGATAACTAATATCGAGTTGAGCTTATAGGATTTCGTGGGTTTTAGGGGAGGTATGCAATAATTACCAGAATGATGAACTTTGAGCTAGATGTAACATAAGTTATAGTCGGAAATTGCCCAGTGTAGCCTTTGAGTTTATTTTAATTATCAACCAAATTAGTTTACTTACCCACCTAAATATTGTGATATGAAATTCTATATTCACCTGTTCATTTTTTGCTTTTCTATTAGCAAATCATATTCACAAGTACAAGTTAATGAACTCTCCCATTACCTTTTTCCTGAATTTATAAAAGGGATTGTGCTTATGAAAAATGGTAAAGAGAATAAGGCTTTGCTAAATTATAATTCGTTGACCGAAGAAATGATTTTCAAAGATAAGAGTAAAATATTAGCAATTGGACCTACAGAAATACAGCTTATAGATACTATTTTTATCAAGGACAGAAAGTTTTGTATA
>CAYREN010000210.1:0-8295 GCA_964423255.1 uncultured Roseivirgaceae bacterium
ACTATCAAGGAATACAAATTTAGACAATATTTGAAGCAGTTTTTTCATACCTTGAATACAAGATCAAATTTATTATTATGTTGAAAATTTTAAAGAGGAAGAAAAAAAACGTTACAAAATTATTAAGACTTAAAAATTTAACTGATTTTACAAGGAATGAAGTTTTATGTATAGAAGATTTGCTTTTTATAGCATATGAAATGGAAAAACAGCGCACATGATTTTTTATCATATAAACATGAAAATAATTATAACATATCTAAAACTGAATTTATTAACATAATAAATTATCTTGTACTACAAAGATATTTAAGGGATAATGAGAATGGTTATGTCCTATCCCCAAAAGGAAAAGTTATCTGTGAACAAGGGGGGATTTATTTGCTTTGGGAAAAACAGAGTACCCAGAATTCTTCAAAATGGATTTCAATCATTTCTGCTTTTATTGCCGTGTGTGCTCTTATTGCAAATATTCTTTTTTCTTATTTTAAGGAGAGTTAATAAATTGAAGTTGAAATAAAATAATTGGAACTTAACATATGTTTATTTCGTTTTCTCATTATAGATTATTTTGACTAAAATTATATAAAATGAAGATTGGAACAGTAGTGCAATTAAAATCAGGCAGTCCAGAAATGACAGTTAAAAAATACCCAAAAAATCCTATATCAAATAAAATTGATAAAACTCAGGTAGAATGTATTTGGTTTAATAATGATTTGGAACAATCAGGTACATTTCCTGTTGAAACTTTGGAAATTGTAGAAAATATAGATTCAGATTTAGCAGAAATTTAAATTTATTAAAAGGTGAATACAAAAAATATAATTTATTTAACCTCTTAATTTTCCAGGAACGCATTATGGTGAGAAACCATTTTTCATTTTCTAATATCCCAACAATTTCATCATCGATTCACTGTCTTGCTCGTCTGCAAATACTCGGGTGATTAGGGCATCGCTTTTATCTCTGTCTATGATAATATGCTTTGGCGATGGAATTAGACAATGTTGCAAACCTCCAAATCCACCAAGTGATTCCTGATAGGCACCCGTATGAAAAAAACCAATATATAGAGGATTGCCATGACCTGTTTTTGGAAGAAACACTTCGGATGTATGTGTTTCAGAATTATAATAATCGAGGCTGTCGCAAGTCAATCCACCAATATTTACTCTATGGTATTGATGGTCCCAGTGGTTGATGGCCATCATAATGTATTTCTGATTTATTCCATAGGAGTCTGGGATTTGAGTGATAAATGACCCATCAATCATATACCAAAGTTCTTTGTCATTTTGCAGTTTTGTATCCAAAATAGAATAAATAGTTGCACCACTTTCCCCTACAGTATAAGTGCCAAACTCAGTAATAATATGGGGTGTAGGAACATGGTTTTTATCACAAATCCATTTTATATTCTGTATGATCTGATCGACAATATGTTCGTAATCAAAGTCAAACTGCAAGGATGTTTTAATAGGAAAACCTCCACCAATATCTATGGTATCCAGTTCGGGGCATTTCTTTTTTAGTTCGCAATACTTAAAAATAAAACGACTAAGCTCACTCCAAAAATAGGCCGAATCGCTGATGCCCCAATGGATAAAGAAATGTAGCATCTTTAGGTTTACCTTTGGATTATCCTGAATCTTATCTTTGTATAGTTTATTCACATCGGCATACCTCACACCAAGACGAGATGTGTAAAATTCAAAATTTGGCTCCTCATCGGCAGCCACCCGAATGCCAACTTGCAATGGCTTGCGAACATTATCAATGTAATAATCTATTTCACTGAGATTATCCAATATCGGAATACAATTTTCAAATCCTTCATTGATAATCTCTGAAATGTATTTTTTGTACAGTGGCCGTTTGAAACCATTGCAAACAATAAATATCTTTTTGTCAACGCTACCTTTTTCATACAATTTTCTAACAATCTGGAGATCGTACGCCGAGGAAGTTTCGAGATGCACATCATTGTCCAATACCTTGTCAAGCACAAAGCTGAAGTGTGAAGATTTGGTACAATAGCAATACATATATTCGCCATGATATTTGTGCTTATCCATGGCATTATTAAAAAAGCCTTTTGCTGTATTTATGTTCTCTCCAATTTTTGGCAGATATGTCAATTTCAATGGTGTCCCGTGTTCCTTGATAATCTCCATTAAAGGAATTCCATTAAAGAGAAGTTCATTATTTTCAACACTAAACTCCTTCTGGGGAAAATCGAAAGTATGTCCAATTAAATCCTCGTAACGCTTCATTTGTACAAATAGTAAGCTGAATAATTCATGGAAAATATCAATGTGTTAATAATTTCTGCATTATGACCACATCAAACAGGTGTTGGCAGTGCCAAACTGTTATATTCATAAACTAGAATTGGGATGCAATATTGCCATTAATTTACAATCTTTGCAACCCAAAAATATCAATCATAATAAGAATGGATTCTGTGAAAGGTACGAGCTTAGAACAAACGATAAAAGAAGAACTTGGAACAACTTTTCAAAAATTATTTGAACATGCTCTTAATGAAAAAGAATTAGCCATACTTCCAACACGAAAGGAGTTTGAAGGAGATTATACCTTTGTTACATTTCCAGTAGCAAGATATGCCAAAAAAAATCCAGTAGAAACGGCGCAGCTGATTGGTGAATCAATGAAGGGGACCTCTGATTTGGTAGAAGATTTCAATGTTGTAAAGGGGTTTCTAAATTTAAAAATTGGCATAGACAAATGGTTGGAGATATTTCAAAAAGCTTATTTCAATGAAAAATTTGGCCAACTGCCCTCCAAAAGCAAAAAGGTCGTTATAGAATATTCTTCTCCTAACACCAACAAACCACTACATCTGGGACACCTCAGAAATAATTTCCTGGGATTTTCAGTAGCTCAGATTCAAAAGGCAGCGGGCTACGATGTTGAAAAAGTAAATCTTGTAAATGATCGGGGTATTCATATTTGCAAATCTATGTTGGCTTACCAGAGATTTGGCAACGACGAAACACCCGAATCATCCGGCATGAAAGGAGATCATTTGATTGGGAAATACTACGTGAAATTTGACAAGGAATATAAAATTGAAATTCAGAATCTCGTAGAAAAAGGATCGAAAAAAGAAGAGGCCGGGAAGGAAGCTCCTTTGCTCAAAGAAGCTCAACAAATGTTGCTGGATTGGGAGAATGGAGTAGAGGAAGTAGTAAGCCTCTGGAAACAAATGAATGCCTGGGTTTATGAAGGGTTTGACCAGACTTATAAACGAATGGGTGTGAGTTTCGATAAAACATACTACGAATCCGACACCTACCTTTTTGGAAAAGCAATTGTAGAAGAAGGACTGGAAAAGGGTCAATTCTACAAAAAAGATAACGGGGCCGTTTGGGCAGATCTGAGAGACGAAGGTTTGGATGAAAAATTGCTCTTGCGTGCAGATGGCACATCTGTGTACATGACGCAAGACCTCGGCACGGCAGATCTCAAATTCTCGGATTATACTTATGACAAATCTGTTTATGTGGTTGGCAATGAACAGGATTATCATTTTGATGTGTTGTTTAAAATATTAAGAAAATTGGGCCGACCATATGCTGACGGACTTTTTCACCTTTCTTATGGAATGGTTGATTTGCCAGGTGGAAAGATGAAATCGCGCGAAGGAACAGTTGTCGATGCAGATGACTTGATGGATGAAATGACAGAAACGGCCCAAAGGCATACACTCGAATTGGGCAAGATTGATGGGTTTGATAAAGAGCAAGCCAATGAGCTATATGAAACCTTGGGCCTTGGGGCATTGAAATATTTCCTGCTTAAAGTAGATCCTAAAAAAAGAATGCTATTCAACCCAGAAGATTCTATCCAGTTTCATGGAAATACAGGACCTTTTATTCAATATTCTCACGCGAGGATCTCTGCAATTGTACGAAAGGCAAAGCAATTGAATATTGAATTCGACAGTTTTGAAGTAGAAAAATTAGAAAATACCCATGAGACCATTCGCTCTGTGATCTTTTTAATCAACAGCTTCCATCGACTGATTGATGATGCAGCAGAAAATTATTCTCCGGCAATTATTGCCCAGTTTGCCTATGACCTGGCAAAAGAATACAATCGATTTTACACAGAAGAGCCAATTCTGAAAGAGTCTGATGAAAACTATATGAAGTTTAAAATTGCATTATCAATGCAAGTGGCTAAAATCATTAAAATATCCATGGGATTATTAGGTGTGAGTGTCCCGGATAGAATGTAAATAATGGAATAAGTATCAAAGTCGATTATTAAGCTTTTCGTCACTGCGAGAATTAACATTTTTTCAAAACGTAAAAATTTGAATGACGTAAAAAATAAATTAAGTTCCCTGTGGGGTCTTCCTTTTGGAGACCCCACAGCTTTGCAGGGTCCTAAAGAGACCCCGCAAATACGATTATTTGGGTTTACGTCTTTGGTAGCCTGCGTACAGCAAACAGGTAAATTGCAGGATGACATTTTCCTTTTTATCCAAATGAAATCAATAATTCATTTAACTCCATTAAACCTGCCTACTGAAAGCAGGTTCCTGGTAGAACCAAAAAAGTATATCAAATTGATCGATAAATAATTAATAAACTATGAGCCAGGCCAAAGATTGGTTAAATGCAATAAGGTTAAGAACCCTGCCGCTGGCCCTTGCCAGTATTGGTCTAGGTAGCTTTTTGGCAGCTTTTGAGGGTAAATTTAAATGGCCAGTGTTATTGCTTAGCGGATTGACAACTATTTTTTTACAAATACTGTCAAACCTTGCCAATGATTATGGCGATACGCAACATGGTGCCGATCATGCAGAGCGCGAAGGGCCAACACGAGCTATACAATCAGGAAAGATATCTCCGGCATCCATGAAATTGGCCATTTATATTTTTATTGGATTATCGCTGATAAGCGGTTTTTCGCTGCTTTATATCTCTATGTCCGGTTTTAGCAAAGCATTTATTATCATGTTTATTGTGGGGATTTTTGCCATTGGCGCAGCGATGAACTACACAATGGGGAAAAATCCATACGGTTATGCAGGATTTGGTGATTTGTTTGTAGTCCTGTTCTTTGGTTTTGTAGGAGTGATGGGTACTTACTTTTGCCATACCGGAAGTTTCAATATACCAGCTTTGCTTCCGGCATTCAGTTGCGGGTTGCTCTCCACTGCCGTACTCAATGTAAATAATATCCGAGATATTGATTCCGACAAAAAAGCCGGGAAGATGTCTATACCTGTAAGGATAGGTAGAAACAAAGCAGTCATATATCATTGGATGTTATTGTTGACGGCAATTATTTCTTCTGTGATTTTTGTACTTATTAACTTCCATTCACCTGTTCAATTATTATTTTTAATTACCACGCCTTTACTAATTTTCAATGGATTGAAAGTATCTACAATCCATGACCCAAAAAAATTAGACCCATTTCTTAAACAGATGGCCATATCTACACTGCTGTTTATCATCACTTTTGGTATAGGTAATTTGATTTGAGGAGCGTTCATTTTGTGGGTAGAATATTCTATATTTAGAGTGGCCTAATTCTAAATAAAAGGTAAAATTCCAGAAAGCTTTTTGGCCATTCATATTTCAACCAGCTCAATGAACTTATCAATATCTCAAGAATTAACCTAATCATGAACCAATGAAAGCAAAATCAATTAAAGGAATTTCAACAGAAGAAATCAAGATTGAACTTAATAATAGTTTATCAGAAGGTTTAAAACCAACCCTAGCCATTGTATTTATATCAGTAACTCAAGAATGGGAAGCTGTTCGTGATCTTCTGGATAAAGAGAAAATAGTTATTTTCGGAGCTACTACTGACACCGAGTTCACAGAACAAGGCATTGGAGACAAAGGCATTGTCATCCTACTTTTAAATCTCAATCCATCTTATTTCAAAGTCATTTTAAATGAAATTGAAAAAGATTCTGGCCTGGAATCCGGAAATCAAATCGCTGAAGTAGGTATAACTGCTTTTTCCAATCCGGCATTTATAATTTCTGGTGCTCACATCGAATCTCCAGTCGAACTCATAGTTAAAGGAATTGTCGAAAAATCAGGTATAGACATTATTATTGCCGGAGGAATGTGTGGTAGTATTGAAACATTTGAAGGGACAGTTTTTACTAATAAATCCTCGAGTTCCATGGGTATGCTATCACTTATACTTGATCGAGACAAAGTTGATGTCAAAGGAATTGCAGTTTCTGGGTGGAAACCAGTAGGTACAGAAAAAACCATTACAAAATACATCGAGCCTTGGGTGCATACTATTGACAACAAACCTGCTATGGATGTTATCCAAAAGTATATTGGCGGTGAAATAATGGAAGATGATGATTCAGAAAAAATTATAAGACTGAATTCTACTTATCCACTACAAATAAAGCGCAAAAGCGGTGGCCCTGCGATGAGACCAACACTGCTTTTTAATAAAGAAAACAAATCCGTTTTTATAGGCGGACCCATTAAGCAGGGAGATGTATTTCGTTTCTCGCTACCACCGGATTTTGAAGTGATCGAAACTGTGATTAAAAGCGCTCAGGATATAAAAGAAACAGAACTTCCCGATGCCGATGCGATGATTGTTTTTTCTTGCGTGGGAAGATTGGAATCCTTAGGGCCTATGGCATCCAAAGAAATTGAAGGCCTGGCCGAAACATGGGGAAAGCCCATGGCAGGCTTTTTCAGTCTGGGAGAATTTGGAAAAGTAGATGGAGGTATTCCTGAGTTTCATGGTACTACCTGTAGCTGGGTGGCTTTAAAAGAGAAATAATCAACACATTTTATATGACTATTATTCACAATTAATAAAAATCAAATTATGAAAATCTTTATTGAATTATGGAAAGCAAAAGATGCATGGAAAAATTTACCTGTGTCGGAACGTCAGGATTATATGGCACAAATAGGTCCTGTAATGGAAGACCTTGTCGCTAAGGGCGTGGTAATTGAAGCATGGGGAATTAATGAGGATGGTACACCTTTCGCAGCCGATTATGACTTTTTTGCAGTAACTAAACTTCCAAGTCAGGAACTACTTGCCGAGTTTGAGGCTATCGTTGAAGGAGCCGGTTGGTACAATTATTTTGAACAGGTGAATATTTCTGGTTCCGCAATGACTCCAGAAGAGGTGATTGGAAAAATGCTTGCGTTGTAATTGATTAAAAACAAAAAGCATATGAAAGCAAAATCAATCAAAGGAACATCAACAGAAGAAATTCAAGCTGCTTTGAAGCAAAATATGTCAGATGACTTTAAACCAACTCTGGCCATTGTCTTTTTATCCATGAGCCAGGACAGGAATGCTATTTCAGACATGCTGGACAAAGAAGGCATTTCAATATATGGTGCCACTACCCATGGCGAATTTATAGATGAGAATTTGGGGAAAGAATCAGTAGCTGTTCTGTTGCTGGATATGGACCCATCCAGTTTTACCATCCTTTTTGCCGAATACCCGGAAAAGAATTACCGGGAAGTAGCTGGCGCTATAGCAAAAAAAGCTCAACAACTATTTCCAAACCCTACATTCCTCATCGCCGGTAGCCATATGGAAACGGATGCAGAACAGTTGCTCTTTGGCTTTGAAGATGTGATCGGCAAACAGGTGAATGTGTTTGGTGGCATGGCAGGAGACGATTATGACTTTAAAGAACAATTTGTATTTACTAATAAACAATCCAGTAACAGGGGCATGGTAGTGCTTGTATTGGATGAAGATAAGATTGAAATCAATGGCAGAGCCACCTGTGGATGGAAAGCGGTGGGAACGGAAAGAACAGTCACAAAAAGCGAAGGCAACCATGTTTATACAGTAGATCATATCCCGGTACTGGACCTTACGGCGAAGTATAGTGGTATTGAAGACCTTACGCCGGATAATAAAGATTTAATGATGGAAATTGCCACTAATTTTCCTTTGCAACTACAGCGAGAAACCGGAGAGCCTATTATGAGGCCCGGACTTTTAGTGGATTGGGACGATCACTCTTTTTACTGTAGTGGCTCAGTGCCTCAGGGTTCCAAGGTCAGATTTTCACTTCCACCTGATTTTGATGTAATGGGAAAAGTAATAAATGCTGCCCAGGAGATCAAGGCAAATGAAATGCCTGAGGCGGATGCATTGATTTTGTTCAGTTGTGCAGGCAGGATACTGGCCCTGGGTCCATTGATGAACAAAGAAATTGAAGGGGTGAAGCATGTATGGAATGTACCCATGGTCGGCATGTTTTCCACTGCAGAACTCGGCAGAGCC
>CAYREN010000211.1:0-2676 GCA_964423255.1 uncultured Roseivirgaceae bacterium
TTATTTACAATACCTGAAAAATAATCATCAATCCCACATAAGTTCTTACAGGTGTCCCAGAGCAATACTCCATCGTCATTAATATATGACCTTTTTGAAGATGGTTTGGGTTTGCAATTATCCCAATATTGACCGCTTTTACTTTTTGCTCCCTCTGAGCTGGCAAGATAAATTGAAGTCTCGGCTCCCTTCGCAGGACTGACACCACCCATCCTTCTTAATTTCCAGACAATTCCATGCATCGAATTACTATTTTTTAATCCAATATCTGTTTTTACCAAGCCGGGCTGAACACAATTTATTGAGATATGATGAATACTTTTTTCATTTAAATGTCTGTGTAGTTCATAAACGAAAAGTATATTAGCCAATTTAGATTGTGCATAAGCCTTGATCCCATGATACTTTTTACCAAGAGAAAGGTCCTTAAAGTTAATTTTTCCATGAAAATGAGAATCTGAACCCACACAAATAATACGAGCATCATGAGATTTATTGAGTGCACCCAACAACTCGTGAGTGAGTAAAAAATATGCTAAATGATTAACTGCAAATTGTCTTTCTATTCCATCTTCTGTTAATTCCAATTTGGAAAACCAAGTACCTGCATTATTTACAAGTATATCAATGTGATCAAATTCTTTAAGAATGTATTTTGCAGCATCTCTAATTGACTTTTGTGAGCTGAGGTCAACCAACACAAAGCCGATATTATTATTTTGTGTTTTAGCTCTTATAGACTTAATGGCGGATTCAGCCTTATCATGTGATCTGCTTAAAATGATAACATTTGCCCCAAAACCAGCAAGTGCCAAAGCTGTTTCATACCCAATACCAGAATTTCCTCCAGTTACTATACAATTTTTTCCAACCATATGAACGCAAAAAATTTCAACGAAAATAATATTCCTATTTTGTTCGGCAAAGGTATTATAAACCTATATTTAATTAGATAATTTTAATTTCCATTCATGAATAAATTATTTATCACATGTGTTTTTTCTCTTATTGGATATTTTGCTATTGCTCAAAAACCAATTATTAAAAAAATAAGAAAGATTCAGAAGGAAAAATTAAGTTGCAGGATTTGCAATGATTTTATCAGGCTTGAGGATATCGAAGAATTTAAAAAATATAATGTTAGTCAAATATTTATCATTCGGCACGGTGAACCGGCTTTGGACAAAAGGAAATGGATGAATAGGAAAGAGTTTGTTAATTATACTAAAAGGTATGATTCTGTCGGTGTCAATTGTTTTGAGAATAAGCCAATTTGCTTAAAGGAAGAAAATAAAATTCATGCGATTTATTCAAGTAAATTTCCTCGGGCAATGGACACGGCTGAGAAAACCTTTGGCCAAACAAAAGTAATTGTGTCACAATCACAGTTTAATGAATTTGAAAGAAAGGTTATTAATTTTCCTAATATAAAATTACCACGACAATTTTGGTCCTTCTCAACAAGATTTATTTGGATTTTGGGATTTAATAAAAAAGATGTAGAATCTTTCTCACAAGCAAAGGACAGATCCCGGCGAGCAGCATTATTTCTTAATCAGAAAGCAGATAATCATGGAAATGCCATACTCTTTTCTCATGGTTTTATAAATAGGTACATCAAAAAATACTTAAAAAAATTGGGATACTATTCTGTAAATTTACAAGGACAAAAGTATCTGGGATCATATTATTTTTATAAGTTGAGTAAATAGACATTTACAAAATCTAGTACCTCACAATCAATGAAACCCCTTGGAAAACCTGATATCAGAATTGAAACCTTAAATTCCCCTATCTTTCGAACTTTTTTATCTTGAAGATTTCACCGGCCAGACATTCAGCTGTTTAATTGTTTATCTATTAAAGATGAGTGTCCCAACGCAATATTTAATGCGTGTTTATAATTTTACTTAACGAAGTTAAGTTTATTCATGAATTTAAAAATCAACTTGTTGAACCTTAAACTGACGGTAATAGACCGCAAGGTAGAATTTCAGACAGCAAACATATCTCAGAATAAACCTGCCTGTTGCTAGTAAGTTTGTGCGTTTTTGAAAAAATGTTAATTCGCGCGATGACGTGTTTATTAATGTCGATAATCCTTGCACCTGTTGCGAGGTCTGTTTGCTCGCTACAAGAACTCTTTTGCTGAATTTCGTAAAAACCACAACAATAAAAATGAACTACAATCAAAGCGGTACTTTACTCCAATTTCAAATCTTTAAAGTTTACTCAACAGCTCTTGTGCAGGGGTATATTGCGGATTATATTCCAAAGCTTTGTTGAGAAATATTTTTGCATGCTCAGGTTGACCTTGCAACAATCTTCCAAACTCAGCATAGAAAAATGCAGGACCAAATGGCGATCCCCAATCTTTTACTTTATCACGCAATTCCATGTCAAAATAATTGGCAATCTCAATTATTTTTTCTCCATCTTGATGGTGAAAACCGTCCAACGCTTTTACATGCAAACTATATTTGAGCAATTCATTATAGTTATTTGCATTGATGTCGTATTGAATAATGAGTGAATCCATTTCTTCCATTTCTTCATGGAACTTATCGGCATTGTCTTCCTGCAAATATATTTGGGCAAGCAACCAGTGCATTTTATGATTACGAGTAGAAAGATCAAAAGCATCATAAATTCTCTGTGCTTTTAGGCAAGTATCCA
>CAYREN010000211.1:2776-8292 GCA_964423255.1 uncultured Roseivirgaceae bacterium
GCTGCCAATAAACCATCACCAAAACTATCAAATGCATTAGCTGTAGAGTCAATACTTAAATATTTTCGAAAATAGTGCAAGGCTTTGTCATGATCTCCGGTATGAGAATAACAATAAGCATAATGATTGATAGCCTGAATAAAATTCGGGTCCAGTTCAAGCGCATATTCATAATTCATTTTTGCATTATCAATGTCACGAAGTTCAAAATAAACCTCAGCTAAATCGTAATATGGTTCCTTTCTCGCCTTTAGATATGTTACCATCATCCTGATATTATTTATTGCTTCTCTGAAATTACCAGATATTTTGTTTTTTATGGCAAGCGCTTTCAATGAATCTGCTTTGCTCAATTCATTCAGTTGTGGCATTATGGCATTTAATAGCTCTATCGAATTGATGTTATTGCCTGTAAATCTGTAAATTTCACTCAATCTCAACTTAGCAAGTATAAAGCCGGAATCAATAGCACAAGCCTTATTAAAATAGCGAAGTGCATTGTTTACGTCAATCTTAATCCATGACTGCTCGCCTTTATAAAAGTTAGTAAATGCATCCCAGTCATCTGTAAAAGTAGAGGCCAATAGAGACTCCTTATCTAATATAAACTTTGTAGCCAATTCAATCTTGCTAATCAGCAATTCTGACGGATCTGTAAAATCATAGGCTTTAGTTATAATTTTTTCATCAGTTAAATTATTGATTTTAATTATTTTCAGTTCATAATTAAAATCGTGATTTACCACCGTTGCATGAACTTCAACACTTGGAACAAACATCTGCTCGTCATTGTCATGATATATTTTAGCAAATTGATTTTTAGTTAGAATTATAGCATCACTACTTTGCATAATATCATCAATGAGAAGATACCTGATAATATCAGCATCCAGTATTCTGTTTTTGTTTTCGGTATGGTTTTTAACTTCAACATTAATAACAATTTCTTTTTTTACAATGCGCTCCTTGTTTGTTTTAATAAAAACCCAGTAGGCAGCAAATAAGATTAAAATCAAAGTAGTAAAAATAGCTGGGTATAGGATTCTTTTCCTTTTTTTATCTTTTGAGTCGCTACGAAATGAGCTACTATTTACATTAATATTTTTAACAGAGTTCTCATCTGATATTTCTTTGGGATCATGTGCCTTAATTTGATCTTTTATTTTCAGAAGATCATCGACCAATAAAGCAGCATTTTTATATCTTTTTCGTTGATCAAATTCTAGGCACTTAGATATTATTAGTTTGAGATCATCTGGAATAAGAGATGACAAATGTCCGGTAAAGGAAATAGTGTCTGATTTTATCGAATTAAGTAATTCAGTTTCTGTCTTCCCATAAAATGGAAAACTACCTGTAAGTGTTTTATAAAATAAAACTCCAAATGAATACATATCACTGGAAATATTCCATTCTTTATCTGACAAATATTCCGGAGGGTAATATTGCATATGCCATGGCTTGTGTTTTTCAGATTCATGCAAAAATTTAAGAATACTGTTGTCGAATGTAGCCAATTGATATTTTCCAGGTTTGTATTCAATAATTGCCTCTGGCCTGATATATCCATGATAAATTTCGTTATGGTGCAATTCGGAAAGTCCAATTGACAGGTCTAAAAATTTTATCGCATTATTCTGAATATGTCTTTCGATTTCGTTTATGAGTCCTTCTCTATTTTTCTTCTCTTCAAAATAATCCCAAATGATGAGTGTTTCATTTTCAAAGATTTGAATCTCATGTGCTTCCAGAAGGTTTTTATGATTAATCCCTCGTTTATTAACTTTGCTTGTTAAAGGTTTGTCACCTACATTCGCAATGCTTTCTACAATATATCTGTGCCCTTTTTCATCTGAAACCAGTACACTGCTATTACTCACAATACCCCAGTCCATATTGTACTTAATAGTAAAACCTAAAGTCAATATGTCTTTAATCATATCAATGGAAGAATTGACAGTTTCATTAGTCAATCCCCATAGCCCAGCCATTTTTTTTATTAATCTGGATTCTGAATCCGAAATAATTTTGTCCTCAAAAAGTGAGATAATCAATTCAATCAATTTTTGTTTTGGGGGCTTGATTTTCTCTATGAAATCTTGGTCTTTTCTCCACGAAGTTCCAACTTTTGTTATCCATCCTTCTCCAATACACTTTCTCTCAATAAAGTGGATTAACTTTCCTGGGCATCCTTCTGAAATAGTATAAAGAATATCTAATTCCTTACCAGTAAAAAAACCGTTTCCAAAGGTTTTGCTCAATATTTTATCTGGAAAGGATCTGTCTAAAGTACTTACATTCAGTTTGTAAAGTTTTCTTTCATAGACCAATTGATTGATACTTTTATGAACCTCTTCAATGGTTTCTTCTTCATCCTCTTCCAAAAGAATCATGCACCACATGCCATTACCATCCTTAAGCAATTTCCCAATCAATTTTAAAGAATATGAATCGAGCCATTGCACATTTTGAATAAAAATAATTATCGGGCTTTTCTTACTCTTCTTTTTAAGGAAATTTCTATAGTTATTAAAAATTTTAGCTTCTTTTTTGGCAATAGATTTTTCATTTTTATTGCTTTGAATACTCTTTACAAGATCGTTTACTGCATTGAGTGCGTCATTAATTCCAAAAACTGCCAGACCAAGTTTCATGATCTTTTCAAAAATATCCATCAACTTGGATTGATTATATATCTCCTCAGTAATTTTTACAAATGCCTTATAAGGTGTATCATCATTGACATTACATGAATACCTGATAATGTTTTTGTCAGGATCAAAAGAAGGAATTTCAGACAGTATTTCTACATCTTGTAATTTTTTGATGAACTCTTCAACAAGCCGTGTTTTACCAATACCAATTCTTCCACGAATTATATATCCTATTGTATTTCTCACCTTTAAAATCTTATTCTCAAATGATCTTAGCAGCTCTTTTTGCTCTGTAAGGCGGTTGTAGTAAAAATAATGCAGCATGTGGTTAGGTTTTGTCTTGCAGTTAAAAACTAAGTGTATTATCCTCTTAAAGAAATATCTGCAAGGAATATTTATTATATTAAAAGCCCAGCTTGATTAAATTTAATATTTTATAATCTCAGAATATTACTATGAAATTACAAATAATCAGGAGAAAAATAGAATTAAAAAACTTACTTATCAAAGGGTATGTTTTCCGTACCGAGCGATATGAAATTGCTATCGATTGAAAATGAAAACTAATAATTGTTGAACTATAAAATAATTTCCAAAAGAAGACAACTGACGTTGTTGAAGAGAAAAAATAATCATTTATTTTCATGCTCTTTCGTTGATCAACATAACTATAATAATTAACTTATTTGTCGTTACAATCTCGGTCCGTAATGTGGCAATTTTTGGCCAGACTCGTAAGCTCCACAATCAGGAGCATCACCTTCGTAATTATCATTGATATTAGGAATACGCAATCCTACATCAGTAACTCTCGACCCACTTACAGGTCTTAAATCAGCAACTTCTCTCTCCGGAACAGGGGGATTTGGAAATTCAACATCTCGGAAAACTTCATTTATATCGATCTGTTCAATGCCGTGTTTCTCTACATTTGAAAATGGCTCCCCTCCTATTTTTGCAACATATGGAACTCCCTCAACCCCAACTGCATCGTAATCGAAACTGCTCTGTACCCCGGGTTCAATAACATCTGCCGCATAGGGATTACCAGCTCCATAATTTCCCCAATTCACACCTCCAGTAGGTCCACCTATTGCCAGATTGTTTCTAAAATAAGCATAATCCACAGCTGAATTTCCTCCAAGTCCTGTACCCACTTTGACAACTGTATTATGCAGTATCACATCGCCAATGCTTTTTCGCTTTAACTTAAAAGCTGCATGTACAATGTTGTACATAGAATTCCTGATAAAATATGTTGGCCCACCCAGACCTGGCTGAGAGCTCAATCCTACATAACAGTTTGTTAGTCTGTTGTTGTAAATACGGCAATTGGAAAAGCAAAAATCTGCTTCTATACCATCATCCGATCCACGAAAGACATCATTGTTATGAATATCAATACAGGTTTGCTCAAATACTTGTTGATCTTCCATTGTAGAAATACAATCCCTGAATCCTGTCACTTTATTATAGCAAATGACATTTCCTGGTCCTGTCATTTGTATACCTTCACCTATATTTTCGCCATGTGCTCCCATAGCCTTGTTGGTCCAACCTGAAGTTCCCGTGATAACGTTGTCACTTACATAACAATTGCGGGCTCCGGGAAGATATGCAACAATGCCATAAACAGCCTTAATCGTACAATACCTGACAACACAATGCTCTGCTCCACCCATCCGTATTGCCCTACCTCCCTCTTCAACATTCTCAATTTGTATTTTTTCTATAAATACCCACTTTTTATTCCGAAGATCCACGAATTTATATTTTGCAATTTCCTCATTACTTCTATAAACCATCGGTTTCATTTTTGTACCACTTTTTGTATGAAGAGTATCATAATTTCCTGGAGGTAAATCAATGATTTCTGAATTATTACCATATTGAGGAATTGGCCTTGTGCTGGCTTCAATGAATTTAGTCTCAGCTCCCCCGTCAGGGTCAGTTAATTGAAGTTTAATTTCATAACGGGTATTTGATTGCAGGTTAAATATGCTACCAGAATGTTTATTCGCCCATGAAAAACTTACATTTTTATCGGCAGGTACTCGTCGTAATGGCATACCATCTCTCCATTCCTTTTTTCCTTTTTCTCTAAAATGAACAGAGACGACACCATTTTGATTGTCGTCTCCCTGGATAAACCACTCTACTGCCAAATTGTGAATGGTGGGATAAGGAGAAGTCAATTTACCAGGAATGGTCTGATTTACTGATGATTGATTGGTATCGTCATCGGAGGCTATGAATGGTAGTAATGCCAATTCAACAATTAATATATAAAGTGATAATGAATTCATGTTTTAATTTGTTTAATGACTGTATTATATAATGAAAATGAGCTTATATTTAAATTTGGATTCCTTTAACAAATAAATACAACTACGATCAAAACGATTATCAACATAATAACCAATGGCAATTTCAAACCATGAAATTCTGAATTCAATTGTGGTACTCCCATTTTTTCAACTATGCTAAAATATTTTCAATCTGACATTCAAACTTCATTTATGTACTTTCTGAGTTCTGAAGAATCCGTTACTCCAACAATGGTAAATATTTGCCACAAAAATCCTGCGTTGGTGTTCTATCAAAATATCTCTATTTATTACTTTAAAAACTTTACGACATAACGATATGTATCCCCATCCCAAATTTTATCTCCTCCTCCCCTTTCACCAATACGTGTCAGATAGAGCTCTATTAATTGACTTTCACGATCTTGGAGCAGGCTAAAATTGGAAAGTTGCAGGTTCGCAGAATCCAACTTTGGATTGCGTTCATCAATAATAGTCACTGTTTCTTTTATTAAAGATATTTTATCTTCATCTATTTCTGCAACCATAAGAGGAT
>CAYREN010000212.1:0-8264 GCA_964423255.1 uncultured Roseivirgaceae bacterium
TTTAAGAGAGCCTGCCTACCCTGCCTACCGCAGGCAGGCGCAGGCAGGCTGAAAGTTGGAAGGAAATAAGGGGAAAGGGGGAATTGTTTCAACTAATCTGTAACGTTTAACTTGTTTCCTTTTTTGCTTGTTTCCTTTGTTTCTTTAATACTTTTTCCTATGACTCCGTGTCATTCTTTAATTCTGCAAATCTCTGCCCTTCAGGAAGGTGTTATTCAGACATTCATTTTGCAACAGTGAAATTGCAGTGGGAATTTGATAAAAATATAATTTTATAAGACTATGGAAAAAACTTATAAATATCTTTTCGATGAACCAAACGAGCCAAAATCAATTCATTATTATCAATAAATAACCCTAGCCTATATTCTCCAATTCTAATTCTATAGGCTGTATTGTGTCCCTTCATTTTCTTTAAATTTGGCATTTCTTTCAATTCGTTAGTTTTTTCGAGGCTTTCCACAATTCCCAATACTGATGTTTTCAGTTTATTGGATTTAATTTTTTCTAAATCTTTGGAGAATTTCGAAAGAAAGACAATCTGCATCAGACTTTCAACTTGCTAACAATTTCCTGTCTTGATACGGTATCATTTTTGTCTGCCTCCTGCATCATAATTAGTAAACCGGCATCTTCCTTTTCTTCTTCGGAAAGAATCTTTAAAGAAATGCCCATCTTTTGAAGCAACTCTGATACGAAATTCAATTCTTTCGCATCCTTAGGTGTAATTACAAGTGATTTCATATTCAAATATACTGAAATACAATAATATTGTTTTAAACATTTTCTTCCCCTTTTTTAAATAACTTCACATTGGCCATGCTAAATTATTGCTCACATCGTCCACTGCCCAAAACTCGTCCTTGCGGAGCCTGCCTACCGCAGGCAGGCTGGAAAGAGGTGTAGTGTTGGCTATTCTCCTTCTTTTGACTATTGTCTGTTATTTACTATTTGTTGTTCATCTTTAAAAGCTGAAAGGGGGTTGTGTTTTCAACTAATCTCTAACGTTTAACTTGTTTCCTTTTTTGCTTGTTTCCTTTCAGCTTTTTTCCTTTGAACTATTTTTTTTCCTTTCAGCTATTTGCTTTTTCCCTTTTCTCAACTTCCAATCCGCTCGATGATCATGGGCATAGAAATACGAAATATCATGAGTGCAAAGAATGACAGAAATACAAAAGCTGCTGTATAAATTAAAAACATATCTAAATGCTCAACAGGCTGGGAGGTAAACCAGTTTCTGGTTTGTACCAGTAGTGTTGCCATCGGATTAACCTTCATGATAAGCTCCACAGCTCCTTCTTTGGGCGGAGGATAAATTACTGGAGTTAGATACATCAAGAAGGGTAAGGCAATTCCCAGTCCTCTTTGAATATCTTTATAGAGCATGCCAATTGGCGTTAATAACAAACCTATGGAAAACCCACAAATGATAATGCTGAGAATGCCCGGCAACACCCATATCACAGAAAGTGAAACTGTTTGCTTAAACGCCACAAAAATAATTGCCAATAAAAATATTTTTATAACCACGTTGAATAATATACCATAAACACCAGATAGTAATAGCCCTTCTCTGGGGATATTAATTTTAATGAGCATAGCTTTGTTCTGGTTTATTGATTGCAATGGTGCCATAATAGATTCTGTAAATATCTTCCACAACATAGTACCCACCAACACAAATACCGGATAGGGAATTTCCGTATCTCCAAAACTCATTACATTATTGCCTCTTAAAAAAATCCATAATCCTGCAGTAACCAAAGGTGGAAAAATAGCCCAGGCAATCCCTAAAACAGATTGACGATACATGGCCATAATGTTCCTCTTAAATAGCCGGTATCCCAATTCATGGGCTTCAGGTAAGTCTGCAAAAATATCTCTGATATGGCTGATCACAGACCTGTCGGTAGTATCTGCGCTATATACTGTTATCTTTTGATGTTGATCCAATGTATTATCTTTTGCTAATTATTAATTTGTAGTGCTGGAATAAATGCTAATTCCAAAGTGTTTGATGTGCATTTTCAAGATTCTGAAATCTTTGTTTCCAACGGATGTCTTTGTTGTGATCCATTATTACTTGTTGTCCTAAATAAAAAGAACTCTAAATTGTTGAAAATTACCTAGAAAGTGATATCACCAATGCGAGGATACCGGTGAGTGCTCCAATCCACCCAAGTGTCTTGCTGATATTTGGAATAGTATAGGTTTGGGATGTTCTGGCTTCAAGGGCCGGGACAACAATTACATCATTACGCTGAATAAAATAATTTTCAGAATTTAAAGTCACTTCGTTCAGCAAATCGATGTACAATACTTTCGCTTCACCATTTTCATTCCGGATAATTTTTACATTAGATCGATCGGCAAATTCACCAATATCTCCTGCCAGCGACAAGGCATCAAAAATGGTAATAGTCGGATCGTAAGTAGTAAATCTTCCTTCAGTGTTGACCTCACCAACAACGGTAAAATGATAGTTGAGCAGTTGGATGCGCACCATGGGTGCTTCGTAATATCCATCTAAAGCCTGTTTGACTACAAGTTCTGCTTCCGGTATTGTTAGGCCTTTTAGTTTCAAAACACCAATTTCCGGCAACTCCAACTCGCCATTGGCATCGAGCGTAAAGCCGGTATTTTGCCTATCCAGTATCAGTGAAGATATCACCCCATCTCCGGAATTTAAATTTAATCTACTATTAAGTCTGGAATTATTTGAACCTTCCTGATCAATTGATCGATTGTATTGATCTAACTTTCGTATCAGGCCCAGATCGGTTTCATATTTTTTTATAAAATTATATTTGTTTTCAGTAATGCTGGCCACTCTAAGAGATATGATATCGTCTGGCTTGAGATAAAATGTCTTTCTTTTAATCTCATAACTACGTAATACTGTATCGATCAAATTATCGCCCTTGAGATCATCACCGTATTGGAGATAAGTCAACCTTTTTGTAGGTACACATGCACTCATCCAATAAATAATAACTACTAAAACTATTGCTCCTTTTAACAATCTGATATTCATATCTATTATTTTATTGAGCTAAGATTTAGAATTCTTTTTCCAAAATGCACCTTTCTTTGGCTCATCGTCATAATATCCATAACCATAGGCACTTCCATAGCCATAGCTATTGCCATAATATGCACCATAATCAAATTTTGTATAATTCACATCATTCATGATGATGCCCAATTGCTTGAACTTACCCGAATGATACATCTCTGTGATCGCATCCAAAGATTTTTTATAAGTAACATTTTGTCTTACTACAATCAATGGAATTAGGGAATGCTTTACAAGCTCTACTGTATCAGAAACCAAACCAATAGGTGGGGTATCAAATATGATTATCTCATAATGCTTCTTAATAAAAGTTACCAATTCCGACATTTTAGGAGACGTCAGTAATTCAGCAGGATTTGGTGGAACATGCCCTCCTGGGATTATATCAAGACCGTCTTTTTTACTGGAATAAATAATGTCTTTTAATTCATCCTGTCCGGAAAGATAGTTACTCAAGCCATGAGACCGCTCCAAACCAAAGTTTTTTGCTAATGCAGGTCGACGCATATCTGCACCAACAAGAAGCGTTTTCTTACCCATGTTTACATAGGTGTAAGCTACATTTATAGAACAGAATGTTTTTCCCTCCCCGCTGATTGATGAGGTCAATAGCAATATTTTAGAATCGTTATTTTCGGTATTCATATACTCAAGGTTGGCCCTGATTACCCGAAATGATTCAGACACCTGCGACTTTGGATGGTCGCTTACCACCATATTGGTTTTTCCCCCATAGTGGCCCACTGTGCCAATTATTGGAATATCAGTATGTTTTTTGAGATCTTCTTTACTGACTACTTTAGGATTGATAAGGTCAAAAAGAAATATGAATCCTATGGGGAATGCCAAGCCAAGTAACACAGCTACTATAAATATTTTATTGATATTTGGTGATATGGGCACTTTGCTATAATACGGTTCACTAACCATTTGATAATCGGATGTGGCTGAGGCCATAGAGATGTAGGCATCCGTCTTACGCGCGAGTAACTGATTGTGCAGATTTTCATACAAAGATTTCATTCTTTCCTTATTGGTAAATTCCCTGTACTCTACTTGCAAATCACCTACTGATTGCACGAAAAAATCTGACTGGATATCTATTTGCTTCATTTTCTCCACATTCATCGCCTTAAGATTTTTCACACTTTCGTAAATGTTTTTTTCTAAAAGCTCATACTTTTCATTTCGACGGACAACGAGCGGGTTTTTATCATTAAATTCATTTTTATTGAGTTGATCCTGCCATCTAATTTCCATATAATTTCTCACTAACTCTCCTAAAGGTGGCACTTCTATCCCAATCAAATTAGGGGCAAATATCGATTCTTCTTTATTTTGTTTTATATAATCTTCTATGTAGTCATAGTAACTATCTTCCAATATTAATTTTGATTTTTGCTCATCAAGATTATTCAGTTTACTAATAATGAGGGTGGACTCACTTATTTTTTCTCGATTTGTTAATCGAAAATCATCAATCTCCCCTTCAAAATTTAATAAGGTATCTGTGATGTCACCCATGTATTCATCTATGAAATTGATGGTGTTTACCAGGTATTCATTTTTTTCTTCCAGGCCAAGATCAATAACTACTTCCAGGTAAGTGGATAAGAAGTCAAAATCTTTTTCAGGAACTTCAGTATTTACTGATGCAGTTAAAATAGCTGAATTTTTATATGCCCAAGAAAGCTTTAGTTTATTGCGATAGTTATTCATCAAACTACGTGGATGATGAATTAAAAAATAATAATTGTAATCGGAATTGAGGCCATTGCCATTGGCATGGCTGATATTAAATCGCCAACCCCCAAGTGATTGATCTACATTAAATAAGAATGTTTTGTTTTCAAAACGCCTGTTGACAGCCTCTTCAGGAGAGCTTAGCTCATATGATCCTTCACTAACCTTATGTAAATAAATTTCCTGGTTATAAGGTATGCTTTTAGAACTATCAACATTTGTAACCTTGTATGGGCATGTTTTATATAGCTCTGTAGTTTTTAATCTACCCTCTACAAAATATGATACATCAAAATCTAATCGATTGATTGTTTCGGTAATTCTATTTTCAGATTTTAAAAGCGGGATTTGCTGATTTACTTCTATACGATCATTAAATCCTCCGACATCGCTGAGCGTTGGTAATACGCTTGCTCCTCTGCTGTCAAATTTTCGGGAGATGAAACTTGCCTTCACCACATAAACCGGATCCAGATAGCGGATATATAAAAATGCAGCAATTATAGCAATGATCAAAGCCAATACAATCCAATACCACTTGCGCAGTATTTTAGCCAGGATGATCTTGATATCCTCAATGCTGTCTTTCTTCTCCCAATTAATTTGCTCTGCCAATTATTTAATTGTTGTTGCTGCTAAATTATGAATAAATAACCATTTTGAAAGGTTCATTCAATTTGTCTTAGATCGATTAATGTAATCATTTGGAGATTGATATTTAACTAATATACGAATTGTCAACTATGTCAAATGTTCAATATCGTCCTGATCTTTAGACCTATTTGATGCCTTTTTTGCTGTTATCAAATCATTTAAATGAATTACCTTAACTTTTAATTTTTTGTCAATTTTTTTTTCTTCTATATTAATCCAGACATTTTCAAACTCCAACCCCTTTAAGTTTGTGATGATATCAATACTCACTGGCGGTCTGCCAAAACTAAATACATCTATAGTTTTATCATCAAGAAAGCTTTTTTCAGTCATGTCAAAAACAGGCATCCGAAATTGCTGAAAAGCTTTTTTTAGTCTATTATAATTATCCTTTGTTTGATGTACCCAAATATCCAAATCTCCTGTCGTTCGATTATATCCATGAATAATTGTAGCATAGCCACCAACCAACATATATTCTACTTCTGCATCATTAAGAGACTGGATAAAATCATGAAAATCATCATTAAAAATGTTCCCCATCAACATTTATGCTTTCTCATACTAAAAACAGATTTATCAATTCGGGGTGGGTCGTCAAGCGAAAATCCATAAGCACAAGATATCAAATACCAAGCAGCCTTTAATCGCTCTGAAACATCTTTATTTTGCCAATAAGATCTTTGATTATCTGCCTCTTTAAAGGTTTGAGCTTTAAAATATGTTTTGTCTAATTTATAATCGGACATAGTTTAGGTCAATTATAATGTTAGGTGCACAATTTAAATTTTAATGTCTTTAATTTAAATATTGAGTCCAGATAGTCATTCTTCTTTAGTTATCCATACTTTTTATAGCTAAAGAACAGAACTCTTTAAAATCCGATAAATGAGTTTCGATAATTTTATTTAGAATGGCAATGTTCATACTACCGTATTCATGTATGGCAATATTTCGAAAACCCACCATTTTTTTTAGCCTATCACCTAGTTCTTTATACAGAAAACTATTTTCAGTTAAAATATCAAATGAAGCTTTACTTGCTGCCGGAATTCCCCATTTATTAATTCGAATAATATGGTTAGAGAGATCAATAGTTTGCTCGCAAGCTCTTTGCAAGTTGAGTATTGCAGCATCCTGATGAGTATAACTGGTGTTAAACCTTCCTTTGGCATTTTCAAATTCTTCTTTTACCCTCACCAAGCATCTCTCAATGCTGGCAACTTTTTGAAGTATAATGTCATCCATAAATATTCCCTCTCAACTTAATATCTTTAAGAATATCTGCCCGCTCTTCATTTAATTTTTGATAATAAGACAAAGTCAAATATTCGAACTGCTTAATCTTATTGTGCTCTCCAATCCAAACCAACGTACCTGTTTTTAGTACCTGAATTTGCAAGACAGTTGTTGCCTTATATAAATCGACCAGGTCAATTTGTATATCAAATAGTGATTCTACATTTGTTTTAATATCCCAACTTCGTTCATCAAGCAATCCTTCTCTGCTTAGATAGCCAAAATCCCAATCACTATCAACCTTTGACTCTCCAGTATTTCTGCTTCCAAAAAGATACACTCCTTCCAGGTCTGACAATTCTTTTTGGAGCAAAGAAACTAATGATTTTACTATTTCAGCTTTTTGAGGCATTTATATTAAAAGGCTGTGCCATTATTTCAAATTAACTGTCTTTTCAATTTTTAGTCTCACTCATTCGTCTCAGCAAGAAGACTTATATGTATTAACATTCACTTTCATCCTCACCAATAAGTTGATCTTATTCCCAACACGCTAGAGATTCCTCCCGATTTATTGGGAAGAATGACTTTTGTGGAGTTTTCTTGTACCCACTAGTTAATCTTGTATTTAAAGCTAACCATAAAACCTAGCTCTTCCACCAACACAATTAATTTCTTTTTATCCAGCTTACTGACTTTCCCACTCATTCCCTTGAATGGACCCTCCTGAATTTTTACCAATTGACCGATTTCAAACTCATCGGAATTGATACTGACTTCTTCTCCCTTATCAGCAATCTCTTTAATGGCATCTATTTCATTTTGACGAATTATTGCCGGCTTTCCCAGCCAATATACAAAGTTCAATACTCCAACATCCATCAACACTTTAGTCCGATCTAATTCTGAAACAAACACAAATACATATCCCGGGAACATGGGCATTTGTATTTTTTTCTTTCTGTCACTCCATTGTCGCATGGTATTGATCAAAGGGCAAAAAACTTCAATCCCCGAATCCGATAATCTCTCTGCAACTTTTTTTTCACTTCTAGGTTTTGTATAAATGGCAAACCAATTGTTCATTGTTGTTGGTTAAGTTGGTTCAAATTATCTGCTTGATTACCTAAGATAATTAAGCAGATAATTTATAAAAAATTAATAAAATCAACTGAGATTTTTCAGTTGAAAGTCAAAGTGTAGCACAATCAATACTACTTTATTTCTTGACTTCCACTACCCCAAACTAATAGCAATCCTTTGTCATCATCAATAATTTTGTCAAACTCATTTTTTGAATACACCAAAAATCGGATTTTCCGCTTAATCAATCTCTCTGTCTTATCGATCAACTGAATCAGATATTGTTGGTCAATATCCCCCACCAATATTAAATCAATCAACCCACTATCCATTCCCTTAGAAATATCTCCGGTCAGGTAAACTGCCTTCAAATTACCCAACTTTTTGGCAATCCAGTCAACAACTATATCCAGCCCAAAGTATTTGCGAACAATACTGTTAATCTCACCATACAAGGGGTGCGACTGGT
>CAYREN010000213.1:0-8264 GCA_964423255.1 uncultured Roseivirgaceae bacterium
CCTGATATATAAATGTTTCGATTGTCCTTTGGTGACGTTGGGTCAATAAAAATGTTATTTTGATCAAAGGGTAATTTATCAATTATTTCCCAACTATTCCCACCGTTTTCAGAAATCAGAATAAGCATGTAAAATCTTGAATTTCTGCCTCTATTAGTGGGCCAAATATCAATTTTTCTTTTTCTCACGAGCAAGAATAATCTTTGTGAATTATCAGGGTCTACAGCAAGTTTTTCTATTTCAGTTATGATACTATCTTTTGTCACAACCACTTCATCGGCATGATCTCCCTGCGCATGAATGGCAACAATATCTGTCGGGTTTGGGTATATCGTAGCCCAGCTTGTACCCTTGTCTGTACTTTTAAATAACATTTTGGAGGTGCCTGCATAAACTGTTTGCGAATCATCTGGATCAAATGAATAAAATTTTGTTACACCTCTCAGGTTAAACATCCGCCATTTATTACCTCCATCGTAGGTTACATAAGAACCCGTCATGTCACAACTTACAAATACATTATTTGAATCAGAAGGATTGATAGCGGGGTTATACATTGCCCCACCACCACCTGGCCCAATAAATCCCCATTGATCATTTCTGCCATTGGAGTTGGCCATGGTATGTGTACCAATAGCTATTTTCTTCTTTGATGTGTAATTGCAAGAAGTAAAAAAAATTGTAAATGCAATGGCCGTAAGTATTTCGTATCGGTATTTCATTTAATTATTGAACAGAGATCAATTTTAAAACGTCATTGTTTATTCCTGCAATAATCCCTTGTCTGGCAGAAGACCCTTTGTTCAGTCGAATGGATTTAAGTTTCTTCACATCACCGGGAATAAATAATCCGGAATTATATCCTCGAACAGGATCAAATCCTCCTTTCCCATCTCCTTTAAGAAACAGTCCCTGGCCTGCATCATTGCGAGGGGTCTCCACTTCAGAATTGTACAGGTTTCCGGCTATGACTATATCTTCCAATCCATCATTATCAAAATCATCATATACAATTCCAAATACAGCGGATATTTGGGCAATCTTAGGCAATGGTTTCAATTCAAATCCATCAGAGGTATTGATAAGAAGACTGGAAGCAAAAGTTTTAGCTTCCAATAAATCAGATGCTTCCAAATTTCCTGTTTCATATATATCTTCCAAAGTTGCCAACCCAAAAGAATTGTAATCCTTAAATTTCTTTTTGAGGCCGGGAACCTGCTGAGAAGAACACTCTTTGCCACGCAGGGGATAAAGTGTGTCATTTTCATAATAACTCAATACAATATCCAAAGACCCATCGTTATCAAAGTCGTTGGAAAACATCCTGAATGGAGCTCCGGGTTTTGCCTTGTATTTGTAATTTTCACCCAAATTGCCAACAATATAATCCATTCTGCCATCCCCATTTACATCGCCTTCAGCAATACTAAACCACCAGCCATCGCTGTTGCTTAATGTAGCATCTCCTTTATATTTGGTAAGTGTGCCCATATCGTTTTTATAAATTGTTATTGGCATCCATTCACCAACCAGAATCAGATCCTTTGTGCCATCTCCATCATAATCTGACCAAAGGGCATCAGTTACCATACCCGGAGCAATTAATTCTTTTGCCTGGCTTGTTGTTACGTCTGTAAATTTTCCATTTGTATTTTCCAACATATAGCTACGATCAACTTTCGGGTATTGACCCGCTTTCAACCTTCCTCCAACAAATAAATCAAGATCACCATCATTATCATAGTCGTAAGCTCGCACTACACCACCGCTAGAGACTATTTTGGGCAAAGCTATTACCGTTCTTGAGAAATCACCTTTACCGTCATTGATGTATAATCTATCCTGATAAAACGCATCCCCTTCCGGTAATTCATTGCCACCGCTTACTACATATAAATCTAGGTCTGCATCACCATCAGCATCAAAAAACAAAGCGTCCATATCTTCATAAAACTTGTCAGATGCAAGGCTCTTCTGATTGGTTTTGGTAAAAGACTTATTTATATTCTGAATATAGATAGCGCCTTCTGAATCCTTTGCACCGCCAATAAAAAAATCATCAAGTCCATCATTGTTTATGTCACAAACAGCAAGTGCAGGACCAAATGTTGACATTTTATGGGGTAAGAGTATTTCTCTTTTAAAGTCATCATAAAAGTTTTCAATGTGCTTGTGTTGAAGTCCATAGGCAGAAGTGGCGTCTGAAAAAAGTAAGGGCTGCTCTTCTTCAGCTTTCGGGGGATCAACCGCACTGCTATAATTAACAGTAATCAGCTGGTCTACATTAATATTTGTCAACTCACTTATTTTACCATCGGGCCAAGTAACTTTTAGTAAATCAATAACTTCTGACTGACCCAGACCAAAATGCAGTACAAAATCAACACTTGATTGATATCCTCTGCTAACATACTGTTCTAAATATTGCTTTTCCCCTCCGGTCTGCACCATGATTTTTGCACCAATCCCATCTAAATTTAAAGGGTTGCCATGAAGTTTAACTTTTATAAAATGATTTCCATTTACCTGAGATGCATTGTTTCGATAAATATGGGCCTCCTGATCAATATTATTAATGACTAAATCCATGTCTCCATCATTATCCAAATCAGCATAAGCAGCGCCGTTGGAAAATGAAGGTGAAGTAATTCCCCATTCATCATTTATTTTTTCAAAACTTAAACCGTCAATATTTTTATATACAAGATTCACAACTTTCTCAGTAGGGATATTATTTAATATATCCCAAATCATGGTTTCAAAATCCGGATTTTCATTTTTTGATTCTTCAGCAATACGTTCATCTTTATAAGCTAAATAATCTTTATTATTTGTGTTTTTACGCATGCCATTTGTAACGAATAAATCCTTGTGACCATCATTATCCAAATCTACAAAAAGAGGAGCCCAGCTCCAGTCTGTACTGGAAACACCGGCCATAGGGGCAATATCTGAAAACGTTTCATTGCCGTTGTTCAGTTGTAAAGTATTACGCATATATTGGCGATGCCCTTTTAAATCAATCAATAAGTTAAAAGCTTCGGGATTCATAGCGGCCATATTTGTTTTTCGCCCGTAATTGGTTGACGAGCGCATATCCAATACAAACAGGTCTTGCCATCCATCATTGTCTATATCGGCTGCATCTACACCCATTGAAGAATATGATATATGCTTCATGGATTGAAGTGCCTTTTCACTAAAAGTGCCATCACCATTGTTGAAATATAAATAATCCCGTCCGGCAAAATCATTACATACATAAATATCAGGGTATCGATCGTTATTAAAATCGACAATGGTCACACCAAGTCCATCACCGAGCTTAGATCTATTAATACCGATAAATTCACTAACTTCAGTAAAATGACCATTTCTATTATTGTATAATTTATCACCTGTATTGCGGTTAATATCACTATCATGAAAGTTTCTGAAAATTTTTCTTATCGGATCAATTGCATGATTTAGCAGGTACATATCTAAATCACCATCCAAATCGTAATCAAAAAATGCTGCTTGAAGTGAAGTGCCCCAGGCATCCAGACCATACTCTTTTCCTTTTTCGGTAAAGGTTTGGTTACCATTATTAACGAATAGTAAGTTTGCTCTTAATTTTGGTCTTGTTTTGCCTGAACGGCATATATAAATGTCAAGTAATCCATCCTGATTGATATCAACCATAGTGACGCCCGTTTTCCAGCCTGACAGTGTATCCAAACCTGAACCTTTAGTAATATCCAGAAATTTAAACCCTCCTTTATTGAGGTAAAGTTTACCCGTATTGCTATTTGCACTGAAGTAGATATCTGCCAAACCATCATTATTAATATCCCCGATAGCTACACCCCCTCCATTGTAAAAATTAGTATAAGTGAAAATATTAGTATTTAGATCTTCAGTAACATCATTTCTAAATCTAATACCCGTATCGTCAGTGCTTAACAATTCCAGCAATGATTGATGTTGTTCTTTCTCCGGAGTTATGCAAGCTTGCATAAATAGAATTATTGACAATAAACCATAAAGTGATAGCTCCCTTTTCTTCATCCTACATCCATCCAATTTCATTTATAATTTAGCTTTCCAATATCATTATCCAGGCAGCCACAGTTTATGATTTTTTTTATGCTCTGTTTTTCATAAACTCACCCTTACCGCTGCCTACGGTTAGACAGGCCTCTATGTAGGGAAATTTGATCCACGTTGAAAATAAATTTGTCATGTTCAATGATCACCTGCTTAATAATAAATATTCATTCAACATACTGCTTTGGAAATACAATGCCAAAAAAAATGCTTTCAAAGCTCTCCATTTTCTGAGTCACTTGTTAGAATAATCCGAGGAAATAGTTTGTAATAGTTCCATAGTTGAAACTCAAAATCCGTAAAATGAGACTCTGAGTGTAGATAAGTGCAGAACCCAGCCACGATAATCCTGCACCCAAAACGCAACAACGAAATAGTTAACCAATGACCTAGGATTCAGTAAACTACAATTCATTCAGTTTAATTGACCAACGTGCCTATTGCACAAACTCATGTCAATAAATTAAGCACCCTTCACTGAGAGAGTGTAGCAGCCTGTCCATTTCAAATCTTTATACTCAAAATCAGAGATCGCTTCGTACCTCACGATGACGTGCTAGCTTAACTATTTGACATTGGCCTAACCTGACAGACAGGTAGGATGAGTTAAGAAATTAAATGGCAGGTAAGCCAAAAAACAAAAAAACAATCCCGCCTTCCAGTGGAATTGTTTTTTAATTCATCCGAATAATCCGCTTCGTTTACTCACCTGCACTAATCATATCATTGGCATCAATCTCTTTTTGTGGTATAGGGAAGAAAATTTTACTTTCATTTATATATCCGAAATCTCCTCCGGGATACTTGGTTTCCAAATTAGCTTTCCACATTTCAACGTATTTCCCGCTTCTTATCAGGTCCAATCTTCTATGACCTTCCATATTAAATTCTTTACCTCTTTCTTCTAAAATTGCATCACGCAAGGCACTTTGATTTAATCCGGCTAAAGGAGCTAGGTTTGATCTTGATCTTACTTCATTAAGCAAGGTAATACCGGCTTGATCACCACCTTCATTTAGCGCTTCAGCCCTTGTGAGTAGTATGTCCGCATATCGAAGTATAGGGTAATTAATTCCAGACCGTCCGAGAGAACGATAGGTGTATCGATCCAGACCTCCCAAATATTTTGTAGAAGTAACGGAAGTTAGATCAAAAAGATCTATTGTAGGATCAGCAGCCAAAGGGTCATATTCTGGTGTGCCAGGTAATGCATACCATCTGAATTTACCATCAACTATACTTTGACCACCATGTTGGTAACCATTTCCCATTAAATCTCTTCTTTCATCATCCAAATCAAATGATTTATAGAAATCGGTAGCTAAAGAAAGCCTTCCCCAACCTCCATTTTGATATGCTATACTTAATGAAAACCAGCCAAGTTGCTGACTAGCAGTTGGTGAACTTTGATTAGACATTAAAACAAAAATCCATTCATTTGCCGTGTTGTTTGCAACTTCAAATACTTCTTCAACACTGCCCATTAATTCATAATCTCCAAGATCCATTACCTTTTTAGCATCAGCTGCTGCTTCTGTCCAGTTTTTTGCATTCAGATTCGTTTTTGCTCTTAATCCCAATGCGGCACCTTTGCTCGCTCTACCGGGTGTAGTTGCACCTCCCAGCTTAGATTCAGCATCTGTGAAATCAGCAAGAGCCTGGGCAATAATTGCAGCCTGAGGGCTTAATGGTAAATTACCGGAACCTTCTCCTAAATTTAAAATCACATCACCAAAATTAAAAGCGAGATCATAATATGCTAAGCCTCTTAAGAACTTAGCCTCAGCTATATAACCGGACTTAACAGCATCATCAATTGGCATACCATCTAAAATGTTCAGCGCGAAATTAGCGGATCCAATTAATTTGTAAGCGCCATCCCATAAATTAAGAATAAAGTCATAGCTGTTATTATACGTACCCATTTCCATAGGTTGATTGCCGGCATCCCATTGATCTAAACCATAAGTATCGGTACCTGATTCACTTACCATCATATAATCATATTCATAATAGGCTCCCCATCCTGCTCCTCTAAGATTTGCATAAACAGATAAAATCAGCGCTTCAGCATCGGCCTCAGTTTCATAAGCATTTGTAGCTAACAGTTCAGAATAAACTGTTTCTGTAAGCTGTTCTTCGCATGACACCATACTTACTGCGATTATTATAATTGTCAGTAAAAATATATATGTATATTTCATAATATTAAATTTTTATTTTTTATTAAAACGTCAACTTAAGCCCAAGTGTATAGGTTTTGTAATTAGGGAATCCGTAATCATCAACTCCTCTGTTCACACTACTTTGTGAGCCGTTATAATTAAAACTAATTTCAGGATCAAAACCTGTATAATCAGTAATTGTTAGTAAATTTTGACCTTGAATATATATGTTAAGGTTACTTATCCATGATACGTTATCCAAATTAAAATTATACCCTAAAGATAAATTTTTAAGCCGTACATAAGAACCATCTTCAATAAATTCAGTATTTACATAAGAGCCATACTCATTGGCAAAATAATTAATTCCGGGCCGTGTACCTGTTGGATTTTCAGGGCTGTATCGATCTAACGCTTTTGTGCTAAGCGTACGATCTGCTGTAATAGCTTTAAAATTAAAAATATCGTTGCCAACAACACCTTGCAAAAACACGTCCAGATAAAAGCCTGCAAATTCAAAACGATTATTAAAACCCCAAATAAAATCCGGATTTGCATTACCAATCACACTTCTGTCATCACTGTCAATGATGCCATCATTATTGATATCTTCATATAAGGCACTTCCTGCTTGTGTAGAATTTGGCTGTGGTGTATATACTTCTCCAGGCTGTAGAACACCTCTATATGTATAACCGTAAAAATCTCCAATTCTTCCTCCTTCAATTAACTGCCGGAAAGTTTCTTCTCCTATTTCACCATAAGGCTGTCTTGAAACCAATAGATTAATAGGATTATCTCCAGCCATTTCCGTAATTTCATTATCATTCGTTGACCAATTTGCATTGGCAATCCATTTGAATTTATCTCCATCAATAATATGACCTCCTAAAGTTAACTCAATACCGGTATTTGTTATTGAACCAACATTAGATCGTATAGTTGTAAAACCTGTAGAAGGGGCAGAGATAGGTTTATCAATGATCAGATCTTCGGTATCTGAATTGTAGTACTCAATGGAACCGTAAAACCTGTTATTCCAAAATCCAAAATCTAAACCAATATTTAACATCTTTGTTACTTCCCACTTCAAATCAGGGTTAGGGGCAAATCTTCCTGATGTTCCAAGGCCCTTTGATGCTGATCCTCCATCAAAAGAAAAGCTTTTTCCAGTCCCAACTCTTTCCAATGACGTATATGGTGAAAAATTGTTATTACCCGTAACACCATACGACGCTCTTAATTTGAGGTCACTTATCCAACTGGAACCACTTAAAAAATCTTCTTCAGAAATTCTCCAGGCTGCTGAAGCTGATGGGAAAGTACCCCATTTTTCATTTTCACCAAATTTAGAAGCTCCATCAGCTCTAACTGTAGCGGTTAATAAATACTTTCCTTTGAAGCTGTAATTGGCTCGCGCAAAGTAAGAGATGAGTGTTTCATCTGACTTAAAACTACTAATACCTAAGTTTGATGCGGAACCCAAATTATTATATAAAGTTTTGTCTGTTGGAAATTCAGTTCCCTGTAAACTAAAGCCAAAAAATTGATCAAATTGAGTTGATCCTCCAGCTAATATATCCAAACCATGATCACCTGATAATAATTTATAGTTAAGCGTACCTTCCATTAAGAAAGATGTCGATTTAGATTCACTGATACTTCCAAAAGAATCGGGCGTAGTTGGAGAATATATCCCTGAGCTGAAAATACCCTGAGTACCGGCAGTATGATCAAAACCCATATTTATTCTGGCAACTAAATTATCCAGTATGTTGTGATCAATAAATAAATTTGAATAAGTTCTCCATTCAGAAAAGTCGTTGGTATTTTCTGTAAACAGTCCAATTGGATTGGTCCATGGCCTTACATCCCTTGAAAAAGCAGTTTGAGCCAAAGTACCATCATCATTATATGCTGCCCTTCCCGGTGAAGCACCTAAGATTGCATACAATGGTGAAGTACTACGAGATCCGGATCTTTTTTGCTAAAGGTTAGAGTTGACTCTTG
>CAYREN010000214.1:0-8257 GCA_964423255.1 uncultured Roseivirgaceae bacterium
GGGTTCTTGAACATTTTTGCAGCTCTGTCATTTTTTGGAATTATTTCATGAATGGCCTTGTACTTCATATTATTATGGCTACTAAATGAATTGATTGTGCAAAATTAGCAGTCAAAATTAAATTCACCTAATCATCATTATATTAAGCAACAATACTTTTAGTATTTTTTCTCAATACCTCTTCATAAAAATTTTCATACTCGGGTAGAATTTTACTTAGTTCAAAATCCTTTGCTCTTTCCAAAGCATTTTTTTTGAATGTTGGCAGGTTTTTATCGTCAAGGATTTTCAACGAATATTTTGTCATGGCCTCAATGTCTCCTTTGTTGCAAAGATACCCTGAAAATCCATGAATATTAAGCTCTGGCAAACCACCAACATTTGAAGATATTACCGGGACTTCACACGCCATAGCTTCTAGAGCAGCAAGCCCAAAGCTTTCTTTCTCTGAAGGCATAATAAATAAATCGGCCACGGAAAGCACTTCCTCAACTGCTTCCAATTTTCCAAGGAATCGAATGTCGTCACAATTATCACATTCTCTACATAAGCTTTCAATTTTTGATCTTTCAGGGCCATCGCCAACCAGTAATAATTTTACAGGAAGTATTTCACGAATATTCTTGAAAACTTCTACCACATCACCAATACGCTTGACAGGCCTGAAGTTAGAAGTATGTACAATTAATTTTTCCCCATTGGGACAGATCGCTGTTTTAAAATGATCCTTTTTCTGACGTTTAAATTTATTGAGGTCAATGAAATTTGGAATTACTTTTATTTCCTTAGTTATTTTAAAATGATCAAATGTATCACGTTTTAAATCTTCGGAAACAGCTGTGATGCCATCAGATTGATTGATGCTAAAAGCAACTACCGGTTCAAACGATGGGTCTTTACCCACCAAAGTAATATCCGTACCATGAAGGGTGGTGATAACTGGAATATCAATATTTTGCTGTTTCAAAATCTGCTTTGCGGTATATGCAGCAGAAGCATGGGGTATTGCATAGTGAACATGCAAAATGTCCAGCTTTTCATATTTAACCACATCTACCATTTTACTTGCCAGAGCGGTCTCATATGGGGCATACTGAAACAGAGGATAAGAAAGCATGTCTACTTCATGATAAAATAAATTTTCATTGAAGAAGTCGAGCCGTGTAGGCTGAGAGTAAGTTATAAAATGAATCTGATGCCCTTCTTTAGCCAATGCAATTCCTAACTCAGTTGCGACAACTCCACTACCTCCAAAAGTTGGGTAACAAACAATTCCTATTTTCATGTATAAATATGTTTTAATTTCAGCTTTGACAATAAGTATATAATTAATCAATTATATGTCTAATAATATTAGCGGCAAGGCTGGAGTGACAAAATTTTTCTAATAATAATGTTTTTCATAACTCCACATTGACTCGTACACTACATCATGGATTCTTTTACGTATGTTGTAGTTAGCAAGTTTGCTATTATTCATGTCAGGATAAATCCTGTTAGATAAGAACACAAAAACAAGATTAAATGTTGGATCTGCCCATGTAATTGTTCCTGTAAACCCTCTGTGGCCAAAGGAATCAAAAGATGCATATCGGGATGGCGGATTATATCCATCTCCTTTTTCTGGTTTGTCCCAGCCTAATCCCCGCCGGTTATTTTCAAATTTTTGCGTATTAAAATTATCAACAGTTTCTTTTTCTAAAAATCGCCTGCCCCCATAAGTACCTTCCTGCAATTGCATTTGCATAATTTTGGCAATATCATGTGCATTGCCAAAAAGACCGGCATGCCCTGAAACTCCACCTTTCATTGCGGCAATTTGATCATGAACTGTACCCCATACAAGCACATGACGAAATTGCGTATCTCTTTCTGTAGGAGTTATTCTTTTTAAAGGAAATTTGCATAGCGGATTAAATGTGAGTGTACTCATTCCCATAGGTTTATAAAAAACAGAATCTATATAAACATCCAAGGGTGTTGCTGAAACCCGTTCCACCAAAACCTGCAAAAGATAAAACCCAAGGTCACTATATTTATAATCATAAGGTTGGTATTTATTCCTTTTTTTTCTGAGTTTGGTTTCGATAGTCCAATGCCACAATGAGTCTTTCAAATCTTCTGTGGCAAACATCCCATAAGCCACAGTTTTATTGAAATTTTTGTTCGGTTTATCATTATAATAATACAATATCAGATCTTCATCTTCTATGGTATTTTGCCAAAAAGGATAAAAAGCCCTAAGGCCAGATTGATGAGATAAAACATCTTTAATCACCAGATCGGATTTATTAGAACCAGCCAACTCTGGTAAATATGCACCTAAGGTAGAATCGAGATTAATCATTCCTTGTTCCTCTAGTTTCATAATAGCCTGGGTAGTGGCAGCTACTTTTGTAATGGAGGCCAAGTCATATATTGTTCTGGAATCTACCGGCATAATACTATCATATGTATAATAGCCATAGCCTTTTTCCATGATCACAGATCCGTTTCTTGCTACCAGTACCTGGCATCCCGGTGTTGCACTCATGGATATAGCCTCTTTTACGATATCGTCTATTTTTTTTAAAACCCTTGAATCCATTTGTTGCATTTCTGGTGTGCTGTATGCCAATCTGTTAATTTCTGAACTTGTGTTTGTAGCACCAAATACTTTTTGCGCAGCGATTTGCTCAGTGAGTATGTTATCTTCATAAACAATTATTTTGTTTTCAAATGCGTCAAAATCCTTACCATCAATTTTATTGCCCAGAAAAACAATAATTACATTTGTCTGATCGTTTAGCTCTCTTAAAAAATTAATTGTTGTCTGATTTAATTCTATTAATCCACTGGTGTGTAATCCGATTATTACATTATCAAATTGTTTCAATTGTCCAGCAAGAATTTTCAAATCATAAGGATCAAATGAGGCATCGGGCAGCATGTAGTGAACAAATGGGGCATATTTCTCCAGGGTTTCCTGAAAAGTTTTTAGTTCGGTATATCCCAAGCTTAGCGATGCAAAGTTTGTAGATTCTAAGTTAGGGAATGGCATAATTTTATTTCCATTTACTTGAGTATTGATAGCTTTTTCATAAACCTGATAATTTAAGCTTATTAATTTCGGGCTATTTAGTTTCTCTTCAATATGATAATTGACAATATTTTTGGCTGTCGATAATCCCACTTGATACTTTAGTCTTAGTATTCGCTTAACCTTTTCTTTAATTTCATTTTGTCTGAAATAGCGAATATCCAAACCATTGATAATTGCAGTAATTGCAAGTTCTACATCATCGGAGACTACTATCTTGTCGGAGCCAATTTTTATAAGTTTTTTAACCATTGCATCAATATTGTATTTTGATTGAGATTTTTTGATGGCATCAATGTCAGCAGATAATATCCCGCCAAACTGCAGGTGCTTCCAAAAAAGAGGTCGTATGATTTTTTTATTAAAAAAAGCGGCTTCATTTTTTGGAAAATCCGGGAGTGTTTTTATAGTTATAATTGAACTGGAGGTATTGATATTTTTCCAAACGGATTTTATATCACTTATTTTTTCTTTCCACGTATTTGTATTCCAGGAGTCCAGAGATTTTGGTGAGAATGCAAAATCACCAGCATATTGGAAATGGATATCTGTATTTGCGACAATGGAATTTTTATAATATTGAGGAGCGAAGTCGTTGAAAATAGTTTTTCCGTTGATGTTCAAACTACAACTATAGTCCAGTCCTGATTCAGAAAATGTCAATTCCATGGGATTGTATGAAACACCATTTATTCCCAGCTTATGGTAAACACTGGAAAGAGTTGAAATGGTGGAGGACAATAGTTTGTGGTCGTTGGCCTGCAAATAGGTCGTCGGTAAAGGTAAAGTTGCAGCAGATTGAAAAGGTGGGTTTAGAGCATATTCACTTTCTGCGGTTACAAAAACAGGGACTTTTAAATTGGACCTGAGATTATTGATCAGTTGAATACTCAATTCAGCATTCCCACCAATGATGGTGACGGATCCAATATGATATTTAGTGATAAGGCCAGTAAGCTCCTGGATATTTTCTTGGTGAGGTGTGATTCTTAAGTCAATCAGTTGCCCAACTCTTTCAGCGACAGTAAGTTTTTGATATATGCTGTCCACCCAGTTATCAGCAAAAAGAGCAGGATTTATTTCCGCTTTTCCTGCAGTTGACAACAGACATAACAAAAAAAATATGTATCGGAATTTTTTCATTGTTAAGAATTCGCTACTTGCTATAATTACAATTTTAAACTTACTTTGTATTTTAAGAATTTATCAAATCTATGAAAATTCCATCTCTTTCGCGGTTGCCAGGCTACAAAAGGTTTAATTTTGAAGCGAGATACTACGACTCTATTAAAGAGGACATCAAAAACCGTACTGAAAGAATAAAAGGAGAACTAAAAATTACATCTACTCAGTCGCATAGTGAATTTTTTAAGACCGCATTTAGCAACAGAGTGAAGCGTGAGAAGTCCAGTGATTTTATGCAATTATTACTTATTGTGATATTGATGGGGTCGATTGGTGGCTGGATAATTTTTGGCAATATTGCCTTGTATATTTTTATTTTCATATTCCCTCCTTACCTATTTTTTAGGACACGTAAGTTTTTTCACTAAATACATCTAATGTCCGACATCATTAAGTTACTTCCCGAGTCAATCGCTAATCAAATTGCCGCCGGAGAGGTTGTGCAACGCCCGGCCTCGGTGGTAAAGGAATTGATGGAAAATGCCATCGATGCAGGTGCGAAAGAAATTACTGTAATTGTAAAAGATGCAGGAAAGAGCCTGATACACGTAATGGACAATGGCAAAGGTATGACAGAAACCGATGCCCGAATGAGTTTTGAAAGGCATGCTACAAGCAAAATTCAAAAATCAGAAGATCTATTTAAAATCAGGACTATGGGCTTCAGAGGCGAAGCACTCGCCTCCATATCTGCTGTGGCCCAGGTAGAATTGAAATCAAAGCCTGAGGACGAAGAAATTGGCACTTCGATTACTATCGATGGTTCTCAGTTCAAAGGCCAGCATAATATCTCCTGCAAAAAGGGAACTACTCTTATTGTAAAAAATTTATTTTTCAATGTGCCGGCGCGGCGCAATTTTTTAAAGTCTAACCCGGTTGAGTTGAGGCACATTATGAATGAGTTTCAACGACAGGCATTGGCAAATTCTGAAAAGGCATTAAATTTTTATCAGAATGATATTGAAGTTTATAAACTAAAACAAGGAAAGCTAAGCCAAAGAATTGTTAGTCTTTTTGGGAAAAATTATCAAGAGCAACTTGTGCCCTGTGAGGAAGAAGTTGAAGAGGTTTCGTTAAAGGGATATATTGGTAAAGCCAATTTTGTAAAAAAATCCAGAGGCGAACAGTATTTCTTTGTCAATAATAGATTTATAAAAAGTAATTATTTGAACCATGCCGTTGTCTCTGCATATGAAGGATTGATACCATCAGGCACCTTTCCATTTTTTGTTCTGTTTATAGAAATAGACCCAAAGCGCATTGACGTAAATGTACATCCAACCAAAACGGAAATTAAGTTTGAAGATGAAAGGAGCGTGTACAGCTTGATAAAAATGGCGGTAAAAAAATCCCTTGGGAGTTTCAATATCACCCCAACGCTGGATTTTGGAGTAGATACCAATTTCAGAATGCACATGCCTACCGGATCTACATCGTCTGGTCTTTCATCTTCGGAACAAGATTATTCACAGTTTAAAAACACCGAGAGAGATATTTCTAATCTTAAAAATTGGGAACAACTCTACGCAGGAGCACTGGAAAATGAGACTATTGAGGCAGAAGTAAAAAGAGAAATGGCTGCTCAGGGTGATCCTTTGTCCCTCACTTTTGAAAGTGCCATTAACACCATGGGTGAGCACATTCAGCAGGAAGGACAAAGCGACAAACAAAATATATTTCAATTTCATCTTTCATATATCGTTACAACTGTAAAATCTGGTTTGATGATCATCAACCAGCAATCAGCTCATGAGCGCATTTATTATGAAAAATATTTAAAAATCCTTGAAAACAATAGTGGCAGTTCTCAGCAATTACTATTTCCGGAATCAATAAATCTAAACCCTTCTGACAGTTCTCTTGTTAAAGAATTGGAAATGGAGATAAAAGGAGTTGGATTTGCTTTTGAATATCTTGGAGAAAATACAATTGTGATCAATGGTGTGCCGTCATTGGTTCGGGCAGATTCGGGAAGAGAGATATTTACCGGGGTATTGGAGGACTACAAGAAAAATTTTCTTGAATATAAAAATAGCAATATTGAAAACATGGCCAGATCTATGGCAACCAATTCGGGAATTAAAAGCGGTAAAAAGCTAAGTATTGAAGAAATGAAAAGCTTGATTGATCATTTGTTTGCATGCAAAAACCCAAATCATTCTCCCAATGGCCGATTGATTTATTATATATTTGGGCTCGAAAAAATTGAAGATATATTTAATGTAAAACCATAATGTTTGGAAGAATTACACCAATTGTAAAAAACTTGCTTATTGCCAACATAGGCCTGTATTTTATTGGATCTTTTATGAATCTCAATCTTAATGAGTTTTTGAGCCTGAGAAATTTGCATAGTGAACACTTCTTGCCATTTCAGTTTATAACCTATATGTTTTTGCATGGAAGTACGATGCATTTGCTCAGCAATATGTTTGGTCTGTTTATTTTTGGGCCGTTGCTTGAGCAGTTTTGGGGACCAAAGCGATTTTTGATTTTTTACCTGGTTACTGGTATTGGAGCAGGGATTCTCTATTCGGGGATTAACTACATGGAAACCAATAGTTTTGCCAATGCAGTAGAAAAATATAATGAGCAGCCAAGCCCAGGAGAATTTAAACATATTCTGGAAAAGAAAGCAAATATCGATGTTGGTCGCAATGCGCAGCTTAATAGTTTTATTTACGATTATAGTGATCACCCTGAAAATGCTTCTTACATAAATGAGAGCAAGCAAACCCTCCAACAAGTTTTGTACATGAAAAGCAACTCACAAATGGTGGGAGCTTCAGGAGCAATTTTTGGTATATTACTGGCATTTGGTATGCTTTTTCCCAATACGAAATTAATGTTGCTTTTTCCTCCAATACCCATCAAGGCAAAGTATTTTGTTGCTATCTATGGATTATTCGAACTCTTCAGTGGCATTCATCAAGGGGTAGGCGATAATGTAGCACATTTTGCTCATCTGAGTGGAATGCTAGTTGCATTTGTTTTATTGAAGTATTGGAAGAAGGATCGAAAGAAGTTTTTTTAGCCTGGATAATCCAGGAAACAATTGAGATTAAATAAATATGAACACAATAATAGACGATTTTAAAAATGCATGGCACAAGCCAAATAATGGGCTTTCTCAACTTATAATAATCAATATAGTCGTATTTGTAGGTCTTGGGATATTAGCTGTGTTTTCCAGCATATTTGGTGTTGATGTATTATTTACAATCGCCTATGACCAATTTACCATTCCAGCATCTATTGGAGAATTTCTCACTCGACCATGGACAATCATTACTTATGCATTTGCCCATAGTTTTAATAGTCTATGGCATATCATCATGAATATGCTTGTACTCTATTGGTTTGGGAAAGTGTTCGTGGATTTCCTGGGCTCACAAAAGCTAATCAATATTTATGTGATGGGGGCTGTTGCAGGTGGGGCAACATACTTGCTGGTTTATAACCTCGTGCCATATTATGCCGATAGGATCAACATGTTTAATGGCATGGTTGGTGCTTCAGCAGCTGTTTATGCTATTTCCGTAGCGACTGCAACTTACTGGCCCGACCACAAATTTTACCTTATGTTTTTTGGTCCTGTCAAGATAAAATATATTGTGGCCATTTATTTGTTCACTTCATTTCTTGGTAGTGTGGGTCCAAATGCAGGGGGAAACCTCGCACATCTTGGCGGAGCTTTAATGGGATTCGTTTATGCAAAGCAATTGTCTAAAGGAATAGAAATTGGCACCTGGGTTTTTAAAGCTATGGAGTTTATTAAAAGTTTTTTCATTAAAAGGCCAAAAATAAAAGTCAGCCATCGCCAAAAGAAATCATCATTCACCAAATCAAAAAGCGCTTCTTCCTCCTCCCCTAAAAGTAAAAATTATAGTCAGGCAGAGATTGATAAAATTCTTGATAAGATATCTGAACGAGGATATGACAGTCTCACCAAAGACGAAAAAGAAAAGCTGTTTAATGCCAGTAAGAAGTAGA
>CAYREN010000215.1:0-8250 GCA_964423255.1 uncultured Roseivirgaceae bacterium
ACAATCCCTCCATAATAAGATTTTACTGTCTCTCCTGTTTTTTTCTTAAACAGAAGTTTTGGTAGCGATAAGATCAATTCAAAAAAGTTTATTTGTGAAAGGAAAGACTTTATTTGATTAGCTATCAGTAGCCTGAAGGGCACTTTGGCACGCGGAATTATACTATCAATTATTCCAGTATCTTCCATGATTGCAATCAAATTTCTATATGAATTGTAGCAAGTATGTGCTCCCATCTCCACCCAATAATCATCCCGATCGCCTATGAGTCCTTCAGTTTGAAACGAACCACCACTTTTGTCTCCTTTCTCCAGCACCAAAACTTTAAGTTTTTCTTTAGCGGCAAAATGCGCAAAACTCATTCCACTGATTCCTCCACCAATTACAATTACATCATATTTTTCCATAAAAATCCATGTGGTTCTAAGATCAAAACAATTATAAAGCGATGAAGATAATAATTCCAATACTGTGTTTCAATCTGATTGCCACTCTATTTCTTAAAGATTTTTCGTAACTGAACTAAAAACTTATTAATACTGAAATGAATAGTATTATTGCATTACCATTTTTCAAGTAAAAATTCATATTGTCATTATATTAAAAAATGATTTTTCAAATATTTGATCATTTCTAATTTGCTAAACGAAATTAATTGAATATTGAAAAACAAAATATCACAATCATTATGCAACGTTCGTTTAATTTGAAATTAGAAATGTAAATAATAGATTAATGAAGCTTAGGTCTGAAGGTTTAGTAAAAATTTATAAGGGAAGGTCTGTTGTTAACAATGTATCTGTTGAAGTAAATCAGGGTGAGATTGTTGGATTATTAGGTCCAAATGGAGCTGGAAAAACAACAACATTTTATATGATCGTGGGGCTTGTAAAACCGAATAAAGGGCACATTTTTTTAGAAAATGAAAATATTACTTCCCTTCCCATGTATAGAAGAGCTAAGCGGGGAGTTGGGTATTTGGCACAGGAAGCTTCGGTATTTCGCACACTCACAGTGGAGGAAAACCTGATGGCGGTATTACAAATGACCAAGCTTTCACGACGTGATCAAAAGCTAAAGACAGAATCTCTCATTGAAGAATTTGGTTTAGGAAATGTTCGAAAAAACCTTGGTAGGGTATTATCGGGTGGAGAAAGGCGAAGAACAGAAATCGCACGCGCTCTGGCTGTTGATCCTTTGTTTGTTTTGTTAGATGAGCCATTTGCGGGTGTCGATCCTATAGCTGTGGAAGAAATTCAATCAATAGTTGCTAAGCTGAAAGATAAAAATATTGGTATTCTCATTACCGATCACAATGTAAATGAAACATTATCAATTACTGATCGGGCGTATTTGATGTTTGAAGGCAAACTTTTAAAGACTGGAACGGCGGAAGAACTCGCCTCTGATGAGCAAGTAAGAAGGGTGTATCTTGGAAAACATTTTGAATTAAAAAGAAAAATTTAATTAACCGAACTTATGGAAATTATCAATTCCATCATGAACTGGGTGATGAAGAAACGAATTCATGATATTGAATTGTTTCTGAAATATCCTATCGAAGTTCAAAATGAATTATTTGCACAACTTTTAAAAACAGCACAAAAAACAGAATTTGGTTCTAAGCACGGCTTCAAGGACATATCATCTGTGAAAGAGTACAAGCAACGTGTGCCAATATCTACCTATGAAGATATTTATCCATATATCGAAAAATTATTGCAGGGCCAGCAAAATATATTGTGGCCTTCAGAGATCAAGTGGTTTGCAAAATCGTCTGGAACCACCAATGCAAAAAGTAAATTCATCCCTGTTTCCCAAGAAGCACTGACAGATTGCCATTTTAAAGGTGGCAAAGATATGTTATCCATATATTTCCATAATCATCAGGATTCTAAGATGTTTACCGGTAAAGGCTTAACTATTGGCGGAAACCAGCAAATCAATCAATTTGATTCTAATAAAAATTCGTATTACGGCGATGTCTCTGCGGTAATTATGTCTAACCTACCATTCTGGGCACAACTTGCAAGCACACCAAAATTGGAAATTGCCCTGATGAGCGAATGGGAGGAGAAGATCGAAAAAATGGCTCACGCTACAATTGAAGAAAACGTCACAAATATTGTAGGCGTTCCGACCTGGACGGTTGTTTTACTAAAGCGAATCTTACAAATTACCGGTGAAAGCCATATTCATGAAGTATGGCCAAACCTGGAAGTATTTGTTCATGGAGCAGTATCATTCGAACCGTACAGGGCACTTTTTAAAAAGCTCGCCCCATCACCAAAAATGAAATATCTGGAAACCTATAATGCCTCTGAAGGTTTTTTTGGCATTCAGGATCAGAATGATTCCAGCGATTTATTATTGATGCTTGATTATGGAATTTTTTATGAGTTTATTCCAATAGAAAATCTTTATGAAGAAAATCCCACAACAGTTGGGTTAGAAGAAGTAGTGCTTGGTAAAAATTATGCGATGATAATTTCTACAAACGCAGGACTTTGGAGATATAATATTGGGGACACAATAAAATTTACCTGTCTCGAGCCATTTAGAATAAAAATCACAGGTAGGACGAAACATTTCATTAATGCATTTGGTGAAGAATTGATTGTGGAGAACGCCGAACAAGCAATTAAAAAAGCCTGCGAACTGACCAATGCCATTATTGGTGACTATACCGCAGGCCCCAGATATATTGATACTGAAAACAAAGGGGGCCATGAGTGGATTATAGAATTCAATGAGCTTCCATCAAATAAAAGCAAATTTATTGAGATACTGGACAATACATTAATGGAGGTAAATTCCGACTATGAAGCAAAAAGATATAAGAATATTGCTTTAGAATCTCCAGTTGTACATTTTGCCTCATCCGGAGCATTTTATCACTGGATGAAAAAAAGAGGCAAGTTGGGAGGGCAAAACAAAGTACCAAGATTATCTAACAACCGAGATTTTATTGAAGACATACTGCCATTGATAAATAGGAATGACAATAACCACAATAACGGACCTTTTTGAACAAAAGGTATAATTTTAAATTCTAACCTTTTTTTTGTCCACCTAATTATTATTTCTTTGCATGAAAAATTTACTACTATGATTCAACGAGTTCAAACACTCTTTTTATTAGGCGTAATTATTTGCATGTCGATGGTTGCGGTATTTCCGATTTGGGAAAAGTCAAACTCAGAAACTGGAATCAAATATACCATGGATGCATTTTATTGGCAAGAATATCATATTAATAAAAATGATCCGGACGTATGGGATTTAACAGTAAATCAACCAATGTATTATTTAGTGGGACTGAGTGCTATTGTTTGTCTGATTGCTCTTTATTCAATCTTTCAATTCAATACCAGAATATTTCAGATTAAGCTAGGTGCGATTAATGCATTTCTAATGATGGCATATATAGCTACAGCCACATATTTTATTTACCAAGGAGAAAGTAAAATGGATTTAGAAATGAGAGGAATTTTTAAACCTGGTTATTTTCTTCCTTTGGGGGGGATGATATTTAATTCTATGGCAAATAGGTTTATAAAAAAAGATGAAGACCTGATAAGATCAGTTGACCGTATTCGATAGAAATGATAATATTTTGTATTCGCATTTTCAATTGGGCATAAAAAAAGCATGAAAGTAATATTTAACTCCATGCTTTTTTAAAATTAAGTTTAATCAAGCCAAATCTTTATATACTTTAAGTTCATTCATTATCTTTTCCCAAAGATATTCGTAGGATACAATTTCAAAATCTACATACGACTCACCTGCAATATTTGAATTAGCAAGTTTTTCTTCGAGATATTTACTTTTCAAAACAATACTTTCATAATCCCTGTTATGAATAGCAATTTTGTGCAATAATCGGCAAAATGTTTTTATCCTTTTACTGAAACTATTGTTCAAATATTTATTTACATAGTCATCCATTGCATCAAGTTTGTCATGGAGTTTAGATAAATCCCCATCAACTCTATTCAAAATTTGCAATATCAATATTGCCACATGATAACCGGCATTTTCTTTTTCATATGGAGGAATCTCTTCAATAAATTCACTGTAGTTAAATTTCTTTAGGATTTTCTTATTCTCAGTAAGATAGTATAAATAACTTCTTAATATATTCCACTTCAAAAGCTCCTTTCCCTCAATCGCTTCAAATGATTTGTTGTTAATCACTCGTAAAAATATCTCTGAAGCATTTTTAAAATTTTTATTCTGAATATTTAATGCTACATATTTTTCCGCAAATGCAAACCAGGCTTTTGATGAACTATCAGTGTTATTTAGCAATTCCTCTAAAAACTCACTTCCTTCCTTAAATTTTTTTAGCTTCAAAAGTGCATTCCCCTTCGAACTTTTAGCAAATAAGTCATCAAATCTTCTTTGATTAATTTTCCCTTTGACACATTTTTTTTCTACCTCGCCTATTAATTTAAGAACATTACCAAAATCTCCCATCAGCTCATAATACCAAACTTTAATCTTAAACAATTTTTCAAAAATATTGTAAGAATTCGTTTTGCGATATAAAGTCTCTAATTCATCAATTGCATTTTTATATGATATATAGCCTTTCTTTCTATTATTGACGGTGCTATTTATCGACAATCTGTTTTCTTGAAATATCGCATCTGCTTTTTCTTCAATTAATTGCAGCTCCTCGATTTCATGAAGTTGATTTTTTATATTTTGAAATAGTTTTGGCCTATATGTCTTGGCATACACTTCTCTCAGAGTTTTCAAACAATCTATTACTATCAAAGTATATTCACCTTCTTTAGCAAGATCGAGTGTTTTGTAGAGCAACTTAGTGCCCATTTTAGTTTCATCAACATTAAGAAGCATCCTCGAAAAATGAAGGAAATCTAGTGTTTCCTGATAAAAATTTATTGATTTGGTATAGCTTTTTGAAGAAAAGTCCATGAAAAACAGATGATTTAATAATTTCCTGTTTAATCTGGATTTTAGCATCCTGAACTTAAAATCAACCTCCTCCGTACCGTAGATTCCGTTGGATGCCTCAAGTTCATCATTGAACTGACCACTTTTTATTCCTAAAAAGAGGTTCATCTCCTTATTTCCATTAATATGTTGATTTTTGATATCTAATAGAGGTAAATTTTTCTTTGTATTGTCAGTGACAATTTTTATTAACTCTCTAATTTCATCCATCGCTTTGGCTTATTTTTCTTTGTAAAACAATAATTTCCTTCCTTTCATTTTTATAGGTAGTCATCTGTGTCTATTTAAAATAAAAGTAATAGGAGTCAATGCTTTTTGTTACTTCAATCTTTCGCAAATTCTTCAAAAAATAGTAACAATGGTATTGACATTATGCGAAGTCTGTTATCAACCGCTTTGCCCTTCCGAAGTCAGACAATTATTCATTAAAGATTCAAAATAATTTTATTAAAATTTAATCTATTCTATAACTAAACTAAATTATTAGATAGAATGGCAATAACTATCGACCAATGAATTGCGGCCTGATATTATATGTACAAAATATAGATTTTATTATTTATCTTTTATAATCTCAATTTTTTTTCAACAAACTAAATACCTATTGTAGATTGATTAAAAGAAAGAAAATGAAAAATTCATTTATTTATAAAACTCATATTTATTTCTATTTTCAATTCATCATACCAAACTTAAAAATTCAAATCATTAAAAAATAAACGCAATTTTACTTCAGATAATAATATTCAAAAATGAAGCTAAATTGTTAACTTCTAGGATGAAATTCTTCAATCACTTGCTTAAGATATGCCCTGTCAAGATGCGTATAAATTTCAGTTGTAGTAATGGATTCATGTCCCAACATTTCTTGTACAGCGCGTAAATCGGCACCGCCCTCTACCAGATGTGTAGCAAAAGAATGTCGAAATGTATGCGGGCTCACAGTTTTCTCTATCCCGGCAATTCTTATCAATTGTTTTATTATTATAAAAATCATCACTCTACTCAATTTTTTCCCACGCCGATTAAGAAATACATAATTGTTATATTGTGGGTGAATTTTGATATGACATCTGATTTCACCAATATAAATACTGACATACTTCATTGCTGATTTGCCAATAGGTACCAACCTTTCTTTGTTTCCTTTTCCGATGATCCTCAAAAAACCAACATCAAAATATATTTGATTCAATTTGAGGTTAATGATTTCTGAGACACGTAATCCCGAGCTGTACAATACTTCCAAAATAGCCCTGTTGCGGCCACCCTCTGGCTTAGACAAATCAATTGATTCAAATATTTTTTCAATCTCCTGGATGTTCAAAACGTCTGGCAGCTTTCTCCCTATCTTTGGTAAATCAATCATTTCAGCTGGATTTGCAGATATGAGTTCTTCATATTCCAAAAAAATATAAAACGATTTTATTCCGGATAACATCCGGGACTGGCTGTACGCCGACAATCCTAACTCACCAATATGCTGTATAAAATCCTGAATTATTTTAGTAGTAACACGCTGAGGGTTTATATCCAAATTGGAGATATCAACAAACTGTTTTAGTTTTGTCACATCTCTTACGTAGGCTTGAATAGAATTATCTGAAAGCGATCGTTCAAGCCTCAGATAATTGGCAAATTGACGTATGAGTGTTTCCCAATTCATTCAGTAAAAGTAGATATATGGAACTTTTAATTATCAATGGCCCAAATTTAAATTTGCTAGGCAAAAGAGAGAAAAGTATTTATGGCAATCAAAGCTTTGACGATTTTTTCCAAACTTTAATTAATAAATATCCACAGGTAAATTTAAAATTTTTCCAATCCAATTCAGAATCGGAAATTATAAATAAAATCCATGAAGTTGGATTTGAAATTAAAGGAGTAATTATTAATGCAGGTGCATTTACTCATACTTCTGTTGCGATCAGAGATGCAATATCTGCGGTTAGCTGTGAAGTAATTGAGGTTCATATTTCCAATGTATATTCCAGGGAAGAATTCAGGCACAAAAGTTATTTATCTGCTGTTTGCAAAGGAGTAATTGCTGGATTTGGATTAGATAGCTATCGTTTGGCAATAGAACATTTGAAGAGTAACTGATTTCCATTGATAGCCGGCGCTGGATTATTAACAACTATTTTGTCTCTTAAGGTGGCCTATGGGCAATTAAATATACTGATCGGTATAGTAGTAAATCTTGTATTTTTTTATATCGTTCTAAAGTCATCAGAGTAGCGTGAAAAAATAATTGGACAAGAAGGTTTTAATATTCTACATAAGTTTTTTGGAATAATACTTTTATCATTGGCAATCAAACTAATCAAAGACAACTTACTCACTTAATATGGTAATCATTTATACAGATGGGGCATCGAAAGGAAATCCAGGGCCTGGAGGATATGGCACTGTATTGATATACGGTCAACATCGAAAGGAGCTTTCTGAAGGATTTAGAAAAACTACCAATAACCGAATGGAATTACTGGCAGTAATTGCAGGGCTGGAAGCATTGACTCGTGATGGACTTTCTGTAACAATTTATTCTGATTCTAAGTATGTTGTAGATTCTGTAGAAAAAGGCTGGCTTTGGGGTTGGGTAAAAAAAGGTTTTAAGAATAAAAAGAATTCTGATCTCTGGCAAAGATTTATTCCTGTTTACAAAAGGCATAAGGTGAAATTTAAATGGGTAAAAGGACATGCAGGCAATCCCGAAAATGAGCGCTGCGATCAACTGGCAGTAACGAGTTCTTTGGGTCATAATTTACAAATCGACAATGGATATGAATTAAAATAATTCTCATAAGGAATATCATTCTCCCTTGTAATTTATTGCTCTTTTAAAAGTTAGACTGTTTTCCTTATTCTTCACTTAGCTATGTGATATTACTCTATCGCATATTATTTAATAATAAGTAATTCCGCTACAACTATAATTGAAAATTATTAATCTTTACTTGCACTTATCACCTCCAATAAAATTTTATCATTGAAGGCGCTATTATTAACTTTCTATACGCTGGATTTAAATTGATGAAAAGAATGCGTCATATGATAGTTATAGTAACGACAGTCAACCACAAGGATTACTATGGTTTAAATTGCTGACTTTATTATAAAGTCTAATTGACAACAACGTGAAGATGGGAAATTGCGATAATTCCGTCTTCATCTGTACGCTCTACATTTACTATATAATTACCGGATTTTGAAAATGAATGCACTGTTTCGGCGAATTTTCCTTTTGAGCTATTATTCTTTTCA
>CAYREN010000216.1:0-6140 GCA_964423255.1 uncultured Roseivirgaceae bacterium
CAAGTCATCCTGATCAGGAAACCAATAAGCAGGGTCCGTATCTGACGGAATAGGGTAAATTGTATCAATATGGGGTTCACCAATACGCTGAGCAAAATACAATAAAGGATAGTTTACAGCAAAAATTTTCAATTTTTGGGAAGTATCATTTTCTGTATCATTAATTGGTTTTCTATTGCAAGCAACGAAAAAAAGCAAAAGAAGACCCAAAAGAGTAATTTTTTTCATGTGAAAAGGGTTATAAAATAAAATAGCGAATAAAATCGCTAACGAAAAATCCAACTAAATAATAAAAAGTGATAGCCACGGCTGAACTTAAAACAACCAATAGCGTTAACTCGATTCCAAGTATTTCAATAATCTTGTTTTTACTGCTGCCAATGGTAAACATGGTATGGATTTCATCTTTTCTTAATCTTAAGGAAAGTGTAACAATGAGCATTAAAATTAAAAGTGTGGCTATACCAACCAAGATAAAGACCGTGTTAAAAATATGCTTAATTCTGAAAATGCTTTGCAACAAATGTTCTACTATTATAGAAGGAATAATAACCTGGTTAGGTAGCTCGCCTGCCACAAATCGGCCTCTCAAAATTGTTGCTGATCTTAAATCATTTGGCACAAAAATATAAGCCGAAACGGGATAGTCTTCTGTGTTTCCATGAAAATGAAAACTTTCCATGTTACTTCCATCAATTTCATTATAAATAAACAACTTGGCAGTAGTACGCACATTGCTACTATCGCTTCTAATAATTAGTGTTGGGTCCGTAAGTTTAAGCACATCTTCATGACCGTGCCCGAGCCCAAGAATGATCCAATTTGTTTTTAAGTCTGTAAATATTGCCCTATCATCCGCAGTGCCCGACTCCTCCAATACACCTACAATTGTCATCTTAAGAGGGTAAACTCCTGCCAAATCAAAGTAATTTTCAGGCGAAGATATCAGGCTGTCGCCAGGCGCAAGCCCAAGTTGCTCAGATACGATAGAACCAATAACACACTCCCCTACAAATTGCAGATTCCTGCCTTCGACAACGCCTAATTTTCTAAATTCAAAATAATCGAGGCTAGTGCCCACAATTGGGAAATTACGGGCATTAAACATGGTCAACAGGGGAATAGCATAGCCAAGGCCAGTATCATCTAGCTCCCTGCCCGTTTTAATGTTTAACTGTTCCATCTCCTGTTGTTGAAAATAGATTGCATTAATCATTAGGTCGGTTGAACTCCCTTTCTTACCTATAATAAGTGGAAATGCCTCGGCCCTAGACATCATTTGTCTTTCGCTGTCTGTAATTAAGCGCTGTAACCCAATGGGTAAAAATATAATTAAGCCAATAGCTGAAATAAGCACCAGCGTTCGGAAACGATGAAATAAGAGATAATGATAAGCTAAGTAAAGGCTTTGCTTCATGATTTTCTTTAATTCAAATTTTTAAAATCAATTACGTTATCAAAGCCCTCCAGCATCTCATGATCATGCGTTACCGTAATTAATGTAGCATTATGCTTTTTTACTGCATCGAAAAGGATATTCTTTATATGTGTTTTGTTAGCAGGATCCAGGTTGCCCGTTGGTTCATCAGCAAGAAGTAATTTAGGCTTATTAACCAAAGCTCGTCCAATAGCAACTCGTTGCCGTTCTCCATGCGAAAGGTTGGCAGGATATTTTTTAATCAATCCATCAATATTCAAATCTCCAGCAATGGTTTTTGCTCGTAAAACCACTTCTAAATCTGCCTTCATAGCACTGTTTACCCTGAATGGCAATAATATGTTGTCAAGCACATTTAAATAAGGCACAAGTCGAAAGTCTTGAAATACAAACCCAATTTGTTGGATCCGATGTCTTCTTCTTTTAGTATCGGGCAGCTCATTTATAATTTCTTTGTTTACAATCACCTTACCACTTTCTGGCAATATGATACCTGCAATTAAGTTTAGCATAGTTGTTTTACCAAAACCACTTGGGCCAATTACAGCTGTTTTACTTCCTTGCTGAAAAAGCAATTTATCAATTGCCAGGTTAAAATCTGAATTTGGATACTGAAATCGAATATTATTAAGTTCGATCATAAGAGCCTTGTTTCTTCTATCATCTCTATCTTCTCAATTTTCCAATTACCTTCATTAGGAATAATCCAAATAATAGCCCGATACCTATTTTGACGATAGTGCATATGTCCAAAATGGCTTACTGACCCATTAATTGTCCAACTAGCCTCAATTCCATAATCCCCATTATCGCCCGATATTACATTATACACTTCAAGCACCTCTACATCATTTACTTTGGCACTGGCACCTCCACGATTTTCAATTTCAAGTCCTTTTCGCTGCTCAATATAGGTTTGAGATAGTTGATCTCCCATTACTGAAATAGAAAGCCTGTCATAAACTGCTTCTTCGTTTCTGTAATCAAATGAACGATATACATTAGTAAGCAGTCCGTCTATAATTTTTGCACTTCGATCTGGCGATGGTTTCCACTGATTAATTAAGGCGACATTCATAGAAAACCGTAGGAATGGGTATATAATAAGCGCAACTCCCAAAAGAATTAATGCAGTATTTCTATATTTTTTCCTGTACAAAGCCAACAATACAATCGCACAAACAATCAATACCAAAGAAACAACTGGCAGTTTTGGTTTCTCTATAGCAATTTCTTCAACCTTTGGTACCTCATACCCACTTAGGGTTTGTTTCCATTTCAAAACATTATCTTCTTTGGTAATAATAAAGCTTCCTCCACCAAATGGATCAACTGTAGTTGCTTCAATTACGCCCATTTCTTTAGGAAATAGTTCCCAATTTATCGAAATATCTTTTGAAAGTGTTACGGTTTCATATACCAATGTAATGCCAATAATTCCTTCATCAAGGCTTTCGCGAATAGGTTCGGGTCGTACAAATACTCCCGTAGGACCTAAGGTTACAAAATCGATATATGTTAACACGGGGAGTGCCTCTCTACCATCGATTAAAATAGGGTTGTTTTTTTCAAATAATTGTAGCACTTGTTGTTTTATACTTTCCTGGGTTTCTTTAGATATACTTCCCATTCTTACATCCAATGTATCAATTAATTCAAGTGCCGTACCTGCATTAACAAGTATCTCATGCCTAACTTCAAAAGGCTCCACAGAGAGGTAACTCATAATTGGAGATGTAAGCCGTACAGCTCCTAACGGACGATTATTTACCTGCCCCTGTTTGTTTGTCGGTAACGAGTTTAAGGGAACCGTTTCAACTTCCTCAAGTTTTACTACATCCGTTTCACCCGTAATTACTTTTTGATTAAAAAGCCCGGCCATTACTGCTACCGCAAATACCCCAACTATATAAGTAATAGATTGATAAAACTTAGATTGTGATTGCAGCCGCTTAAAAACAGGAATTAATAAAAGAGCAAACCCAAATTGTATAATATCAACAACTACATTAAAGGTAAATGCCGCAAGTATTTCTTGGTTAAAAGTAGGATTAAGAACCAGAAGTTCTTGATTAGCCGACAGGCCATGTAATAAACCCAACAGTAATAGCACTGGTAAAATATAGCTAAATGTTATTTGCTTAACTGCTGCTACTGAAAGCATTATTATCAATAGTAATAAAAGCATTTCTGTAAAAAGCAAATCAAAGCCAACTACTCCAAATTCAATAAAAATGAGAGAAAATCCTTGCCCAAATGCAAATGACAACAGGTAAATAAAAACAGACCTAGACTTAAAAACCAAGTAAAGAACAAGTACAAGTAGTACATGTATAAACCCAAATCCAATATGGTCTATTCCTAACCTAAAACTTTCGAAGGCAATTTCAATATTAGTCTTTTCTATAGGCAAAAGCACTTGCATTGGAATATGAATGCCATCAAGAGACCGCCTGAAAAAACCACGACCTAGTGTGCCATCGTTCCATTGCGCAGTAAGGCTTATTCCATTGCGCATCCATGGCAGTACAATTTCATCTTTATAATTGAGCGGTTCACCAGAACTTGTAGCCGTTACTCTAACAATTATTAAGCCTGAGTTATTTATATATTCAATTTTTGAAACAGTAAATCTATTCGGAAATATAGGCGCTTTTATTGCCCATACATTTTGTTGAGTTACATCGGCTTCAAAAACATAAGTACTATCCGATACCTGAATTAACCGAACGGAAGTAAAACCAATATCATCCGAAAACACATTTGAACCACTAACAACTATTATTAGTATAATAACACTAATTAATTTAAAAATTTTATTCATTTAAATAACCCTTTAAAGTTTACTGATACAACTAGCTATGTACTAATCTAGTGTTTCTTACTATATGACTAATAAAATACAAGTTGGCTATTTATTAAAAAATTAATCTTCTATGATTATTTGGTACCGAGCCATCAAGCCATCAATATATTTTTGCTGCAAATCAGCTTTGGTTTGTATCATCCAGTTCTCTCTTACAAGGTCTCTCACCTCGGTATATTCAGGTAGTTCTTTTGAATCATGATTATGCACAAATACTAAATGTGTACCATAACCAGAAAGTACGGGACCATGCCATCTCCCAGGTTCAAGTGCAAAAACAGATTCCGTAAAACCAGATCCAAAAAGTTTTCTTAATTCTAATTTCGATCTATTCGGGTAATAGCTAGCCAACATAAAAACATCTCCAAATGAGGAGATATTGCTTGTAGGATCATCTTGGTTTTCCAAAATTTTCATGGCTTTTTCTGCGTCACCAAGTGTTGTTTCATTTCTTTTATCAGGATCAAAAAAGATATGAGTAATGGTTACAAAATCTGGCAGTTTGTACTGCTCCCTATTTTCTTCAAAATACCTTACTAACTCGGCTTCATTTGGTTGTGGAGGTTGTATTAAATCGGCTCCCAAATATTTAAGTTTTTGAACCAAGCGCATCTTAATTATGGCATCTTGTTTTTGCAATCCCATTTCAAGCGCTGACCTATGCAGCACATTATCTCTAATATGATTCTTAATAAGTCCTTCTTTTTCTTGAGCTGTAGGTGGCCTGTTCCATTTCATTTGCCAACTTTGTTCTAGCAATTCTATTTCCGCATTTGTTACAATTATTATATTCTTTTCTCGGTTTGCATAATTATTAAGTTTAACATAACCAACATATAAAAGTGCCCCTATTAGGATAAAATGAAGCAATGGTTCTTTAAAAATGGATTTTACCTTATTCATATTATTTAAAAATTGTTAATTACCGATTTCTTTCCTCTTTTTTGTAAAAAATAACCAAAGATGGCTATGATGAATAGAATGCCTTGTTGCTATCTATTAAACTGTTCCGAGGCTTAATAAGAATAGATATTATTACTTTATTCTATTCCAGATCCTATTTTGGAAACATAAATAAGATTTGAAATACAACTGAATAAGCACCAGAGCCGGTTGGTTGTAGTACATCATAATCTTTACTTAACAGAACGGTAGTTCCTTCTGCTGTTGGTTGCACAACATTATTATAATAGTTTACCATAAACTTAATCGGTAAATTATTAAATTTTTGCACTTTGCCAAAACCGATACCAACAGGTACAGTCCATTGCTGCTTTTCAGGCTTATTAAAATTAGAAGTAATCATGGGCATAGAATTCACAAACCATCCATTTTTAATATTATAGGTTATAAAATACTGGCCAAAAAACGAATTCATTCCTCCAGTGCCATCAGGACTTTTATAGGCCCATGTTTGCCCTGCCGTGGCACCAATAACCCAATGGCCAGGCATAAAAAGAAATACAAAGGTTGGCCCTAAGCCAAAAGCGCTGCCCCCAAGTTCTGGAGCCGATGCGGACGGGATTATCATACTAACACCAAAGCCATAGGTGAAAATTCCAATCGGCTTAGGAACAAAAAAAGCATTAAAATTTGTGTTTCCAATTCCATAGGTACTGCCCGTATTGGAATTAAAATCAGGCTGTTGTATTAAAGGAATTATAGTCCGAGTTATTACATTCCAATTTTTCGATAATTTAAAAGGCAAAACTGGCATAAAATTTAATACGGTTTGAGACCGATCAAATTGCCCTGTATGCTGATTAAAATTAAATTGAAATGGGAGGCTAATCATATTTGCAATAGGATTAGCCGCTGCCTGTGCTAAGACCTCTA
>CAYREN010000216.1:6240-8230 GCA_964423255.1 uncultured Roseivirgaceae bacterium
TTACACCCATTTTAGTCTTGTAAGCTTTGGCGTAAACCTGGATACCAAGGTGCTTTTTTAACCAAACTTGGATTAGGGGTGTACCAAATAGGAGATGACCACGCACGCTCTTGTATACTCGTAGGAATACCTGGCATAGGCTCTATTCCTAATTCTTTCGCATCATAAGTTGACCAGCGCGGGGTTGGAATTTCCAAAACACGTACATAATACACGGCATGCAAACTTGGGTCAAAATCAGGATCAGTCCAAGTAGCACTTAATTGCGAATCACCTATTTTATTCGAATAAGTAGCTTTTTTAACATTTACTGTGTTTCCTACTGCTGGCACTTTACCAGTTTTAGAATCTGCTTTTCTAACGTTGGCATCTGCCCATACTACATCGTACACTTTTTCCCATCCATAGCCGTTCTTATACCATCCTTTTACAATTTGAACACGGTCTAAATTGCCACTTTCAGGATCTTTTAAAGCTTGTACAATAAAAGTTGGCGCTTTTGCCGCACTTGGCTTTGCGGGTAGATCACCACCCATGGGAACACCTTTCTGATAGGCGGTTTTTAAAAAGTCAGGGTTATTGATAATGTCTTTTTCATAATCCCATCCACCAAAGAAGCGTAATCGAATAAACGTTCCTGATGTGCCATAGGTCTCTTTTCGCTTAATTCCATCAAATATTCCTGGGCGCGTATTTTCATCTGCCCATACTGCCGTAATTCCAGGCGAACCAAATAAATATGCCGGTTCCCCAGCAGTTTGACCAACCCCAGATAACCTACGTTGAGGAGAATCATCATTTACCCCATGAACCCCTGTATAATTAAATTCTTCATTATCCGAAAAGCCCGTATGTGCGTCCGCTCCTGCAACGATCCCATATTTAAAAGGGTTAACCCCAAGCATTTCTTGAAATCCGATACCATTTATAAGAGCTTGGCGAACATAACTATGATCAATTAACCCTCGTTGACCTCCTGTACCTAATAAATGTTTAAACATTTCGAAGTCGGCAAATTCATCATTCGGAGATAATGCTGGATGCGTGTCTGACTGGCCTTTGGTTTGGATAATCTCTGTGGCCACTTCATTGGCTTGCCTTCTTCGAGCATAATCCGCAGTAATGGGTATCCCTCTTGAATCAGTTACAGCAAACATTAAGCTATTACTTACGTTTCCATTATGCGGAATGGCGAAACACTCCAAGCCTTCGTTTCTCATTACTTCTAAGTAAGTCCAAAGGTCTTCAGCTCGATCAGAATCTAAGTTTGAAAAGGTAGAAGCTGGCCCTTTGTCTCCTCTAAAAAATACATTTCGATGTAAATTTTGTCCTTGAGGAATAGATGTCCATTCAAAGGCAATTAAAGTAGTGAACTTTCCTGGGTCATTATGCTTATTGGTTATTTCTTTTTGCTTATCCCATGCTGATTTAATCGTTGCTATATCTCCAAACCCCTCCGGATATGCACCTATTTGAGCTGCATTCATCATAAGACCCATTGCGTGATCCATCTTTTCAGATTCTCCAGAGCGTATTAATTTTGCAATCTCTGTATTATACACATTAGAAGATTTATCTAAAGTTGGAGGCAAAAGACCCAACATATAGGCATGATCTGTAGTAGCTGCCCAATCATATGGCGTTCTCTTCTGAACGGTAGCTCCGCTATTGGCATATCCTTGCCCTACCTTTTTTACGGGCAAGCCTTTGGCAAAGTTATAAGCATCGTCTTGCGTGTTTCGAACACCCATGGCAAAGGCATCAGGTGAATCTTGTGTGTGTAAGTGCTGCTCTCCAAAAAACACCTGACGGTTTTCTGGTGGTGGTGTTTTTGTGTCTTGGGCAAAGCTGTTGGAAATTGCAAAAACAAATACGATTAATGTAAGATAGACCTTGTTCATAATAATAGATTAATAAAATTTATCGTATTAATAGTAATATTTATTCTGCGGTATCATTCTTATACAATGTTGGTAAATGTATTTAGAAC
>CAYREN010000217.1:0-8227 GCA_964423255.1 uncultured Roseivirgaceae bacterium
ATTGCGTCTTGAAACTAATAGAATCCACTTAATTTTACTTAAAATTATTAATATATATTATGCCATTTTAAAAATGGGTCACAAAGATACAGCCTTAAAATTTGATTTCAAAACTGTAGTTCAAATGTTTATTTAGAAACTTTAGGTGATGAATGCTAAACATTATAATACCATTTTTAAAACATTCCATTGTACATGGATGTTGTCTAATTCTGAAGGGTGCTATCATTACTTCAATAAAAATTGAGGACCTGAAACAACAACTTAAGAAAGTTACGATAACAGCTTCTTTTGTTAAATAATGTTAAAATGAGATCAATTGTGAATTTTACCCGTAAGTAGTAAAAGTAAATTTGGTAATTTTGATGTTTAATTTAATAAAATAAAAAATGAGCAGAAATCAATTAATAGTAGGACTAGTATTTGCATCCCTTTTCGGAGGAATTGTGGCACTTGGCGGATATAAATTATTTGAAAAGGAGAACCCTACCTATATTCAGTCACCACAAAATAGCAAGGTACAATTATCTAGCTATATAGAGGACTCGTCATTTATTGTTCCAGCTGGACTCAATTTTGTCTATGCTGCAGAACTGGTAACACCTCGAGTTGTACATATCAAATCGACAATTTCGCAATCATCAGAAGGCAATCAAAGGCAGAATCCATACGAGGATATGTTTAGAGAGTTTTTTGGTGATCCAAGACAACACCGTGGCCAGCAAGGCCCTTCTCAAAGTTCGGGATCGGGGGTAATATTATCTGATAATGGATATATCGTGACAAATAATCATGTCATTGCCAATGCAGATGAACTGGAAGTAACGCTTTACGACAACAGAATATATAAAGCTACTTTGGTTGGTACTGATCCCAACACGGATATAGCAGTGATTAAAATCGACGAGAAAGATTTGCCTTTTGTAAAATTTGGTAATTCGGATGTTGTAAAAGTTGGCGAATGGGTGCTAGCAGTAGGCAACCCTTTTGAATTAACTTCAACTGTAACTGCAGGAATTGTTAGCGCAAAGGGAAGAAATATTGGTATCCTTCGCGAAAGATATGGTATAGAATCATTTATCCAGACAGATGCAGCAGTAAACCCAGGCAATAGTGGGGGAGCCTTGGTAAACCTTAGGGGTGAATTGATAGGTATCAATACGGCTATTGCGACTCCAACAGGTTCTTATGCAGGCTATTCTTTTGCTGTGCCAGTTTCTCTTGTAAAGAAAGTTGTAGATGATATTGTGGAATATGGTATCGTGCAAAGAGCATTACTTGGTATTGAAATTATCAATGTAAGTGACCCAAGACTTGAGGAAGATTTGGATGATTTAACTGGAGTTTATATAAACAAGATTACTGAAAATAGTGCTGCTGATGAGGCAGGCCTAATTAAAGGAGACATCATTTTGAAAATTGATGAAGATAATGTTGCTGATGTTGCTCAATTGCAAGATTTTGTTGCAAGACACAGACCGGGTGACAAAATAGATGTTACCTATAAAAGAGATGGCAAAATAAAAATTGTTTCTGTTAAGCTTAAAAATCTTGATAACGAGATTAAAATTGTAAAGAAAGATGATGCTTATTCATTAGAAGGTGCTTCATTGAGAAATGCTGCCGAAAAGGAACAAGAAGAGTATGATGTTGAAGGAGGGGTGATCATAGAAAACATTGGCAAAGGAAAATGGAAAGATGCCGGTGTAAAAAATGGATTTTTAATTACTTCAATAAATAACCAACCTGTAAACAATGTAAACAAACTCCGTTCTCTATTAAGGAACAGCAGTGGCCAGGGAATTCTTATCAAAGGAATGTATCCTGATGGTAAAGAAGCATACTATGGCCTTGGCTGGTAAGGATTTAAATTTGTAATAAAAAAAGCCGCTATTAGCGGCTTTTTTTATTCTCTAAAATTAATTTTGAAAATTATAAAAGAGATATTCATAAATATTGCCCAATTTGTGATGCCATTGGGGATTGATAACCACTTTGCTGAGACAATCACTCACTGACTCGTAACAACGCAATTTAATGAAGGCAAGAGAAAGCAAAAACCTTTCTGATAAAAGTTTAGATTTAATTAAGAAAAGATCAACAATCAATCTTGTGGTTGTATCGATAGCCTTTGCCATTGCATTGGCATCGGTTTATTTTACCCGAATAATAGTAGAGCAACTCAAGGATAGAGAATTAGGCATTATTCAGCTTTATGCAAAATCTTTAGAATTTACCATTAACAATCAAAATAGCCCATCTGAACTTGCTTTTGTAGTTCAGGATGTACTTTATCCTAACAATTCAATCCCTGTGATCCAAACCAATGGAATAGGACAAGTGCTTGGAACAAAAAACATAGACATTGACCCTTCCTTAAACGAGGATGAAGTAGAGGAATATCTCAATAATACATTGAACGAAATGAAGTTGGAATACGAACCAATAGAAATTCCATTTAGAGATGAAAAAGGAGAAGTGTACGATTATCAATATATATATTACAAAAACTCATTGCTACTAAACAGACTGGAGTATTATCCTCATGTGCAATTATCTATCATAGCAATTTTTGGGCTTATAGCTTATATAGCTTTTAATTACTCCAAATCTGCTGAGCAAAATAGAGTTTGGGTAGGATTGGCAAAGGAAACCGCCCATCAATTGGGTACTCCCATTTCATCGCTTATGGCCTGGATTGAATATTTCAAAGAAGACGAAACTCTCAAAAACAATGAAATAATAGAAGAGCTTGAAAAAGATGTCAAACGACTTGAAATGATCACAGCAAGGTTTTCAAATATTGGAAGTATTCCTGTGTTGAACTATGAAAATGTTGCCGCTTGCGTGGAGGAGACATTATCATATCTCAAAAAGCGCGTTTCAAAAAAAGTAGAAATCACCCTTACAGCAAAACCATCTGATATAAGAGCAAGAATAAATAAACCCTTGTTTGACTGGGTAATTGAAAACATTTGCAAAAATGCCGTGGACTCCATGGGAGGTATTGGAAAAATTGATATCCAAATAAAAAGATCAGTTGACGGGAAGGTTATTGTAGACATTTCGGATTCTGGAAAAGGGATACAAAAATCAAAAATTAAAGACGTTTTTCTTCCCGGGTATACAACCAAGGCACGTGGGTGGGGACTTGGACTCACCCTTGTAAAAAGAATTATCGAAAAGAACCATGATGGTAAAATTTTTGTCAGAAATACAGAAATCAACGAGGGTACAACTTTTAGAATATTATTGAAAAACTAAAAGGCGCAAAAAGATGAATATTTCAATTCGATGACTTTATGAACAGATTCTATTTAACTATTCCATTATTTCAGAAACTTTAATAGTCCAGACATAGTCACAAGGTGGATTGTTGGATAGTGATTTAGGAATTATAATTTTAAATCCTTCTCCTTGCTTTTGCCATTTCAGTTTTTTGTTTGATCCTAATAATGTAACAGATGCATTTTTTGCTGGTTGATGAGACATCACTGTTATTTCGTTTGGTATTTGCGATTCTCCTTCATTTGCTAAATAGAAAAAATATGTCGTTCCACTTTCTTGCTGAGTAATACAAATATTATCTTGCTTGAATGGAAATAATGACTTGCTGTTGTAAATTCCCTCTGCATTAACATTCATCCATTCGCCATATGATTTTAGCAGATCGTATGCACCTTGTTGCCACTTTCCGTCAGGACCAGGAGCAATATTTAACAATAAGTTGCCACCTTTTGCTACGATGTCAACCAACATCTGAATACCCTCTCTCGCATTAATATATTTTGCATTTGGGGTATACGACCACCCGCCACCAGAAATGATACAAGATTCCCAGGGGTAGGGCAATGTTTTTTCTGGTACCCGGTTTTCCGGTGTCAGGTAATTCTGATTTTTTCCATGCACAGCCCTATCTACGACAATTAAATCAGGTTGCTTTTGTCTGGCTTTTACTACCAGTTCATCCATTCGAATATCCTGATTGACTACCCTGCTTTTTACATACCCATTAGAATTGTTGATCATCATGGATGCATAGGCATTCTCAATTACACTCTTGGGTTTTTGTGATACCCACCCACCATCAAGCCAGAGGATATCTATTTTCCCGTAATCTGTCATTAATTCCATTATCTGGTTATGAGTAAACTCAATAAATTTTTCCCACTTTTCAGGATTTGCTTCTGGTTCATAGTTTACATTTCTATCCCTTGGCGGAAAATAAGGATCCCAATAGTACTCAGAATGCCAGTCGGGTTTTGAAAAATAAGCACCTGCCCACAAACCCTGATTTCTAAAGGCATCAAATATTTCCAATGCAATGTTTGACTTTGGATTTGATGAAAAAGGGCACTCAGGATCAGTAACTTTATAGTCAGTGTATTTCGAATCAAACATGCTAAAACCATCATGGTGTTTGGTGGTAAAAACCACATACTTCATTCCAGCTTGTTTTGCTGCAAGTGCCCATCTTTCCGGATCAAAATCAACAGGATTAAAAGTTTTTTTCAGATCTTCATATTCCTTCTTGTAGGCTACATAATTTTCCGGATTTGTGCCGGACTTGCGTTCACACCATCCATATTCTTCAGGACAAAGCGACCATGATTCTACTATTCCCCATTGACTGTACGTACCCCAATGCATCAGCAAACCAAATTTTATATTTTGCCATTCCTTGATTTTTTCAATTACCAGAGCGTTTGTTTCTGGTACATAGCGTTCATCTTCATAAATAGCCTGAGAAATAGCAGGCAAGGTAAAAGCCAACAAGACAATTGTTATAGCAATATTTTTCATTGAATTAATTTTTAGAAATTATCAATCTGAAGCAGTAAGTATTCCAATGTACCAATGTAGAAAACACTATCATAAATAACAATAGTTTGTAGGATATCAGGAATTTTCTCCCTCTTCCAACCCAGCGTTCATTAACCATATAAATCTGGTGGTGGTGACAATGTAAAATATATTACAAATAAATCAGAATAAAAACAATGTGATGGCAAAACATTAACTGTGATGTAATGTGATGTTTTATGTTAATTAGTTTTTACATTCACATATGATTTATTAAAAATAATGGAACATCCCTTCATACCCATATATCAAAAATTAAAGGATCATTATAAAGACAAAATTATAAGTCAGGAATATCCACCGGGCTATAAAATAGATTCTATCAACAAAATCATAATCAAACAGGGAGTTTCTCGTGAAACGGCCAAGCTTGTGCTCAAGCAATTACAGGATGAAGGATTGATTATTACCAAGCAAGGAAAGGGATCTTTTGTGGTTCATCATCGAAAGACGAAAGACATCTGGGGAATGATCATACCGTTTTACTCGTCCAACATGGAACAACTGATTTATCATCTCAATTTTGAGGCGCAAAGGAGAGGAAAACAATTTACTTACTTTTTAGGCTACAACAACCCCGATGAGGAAAAGCACTTGGTTAGCAAGATGATTCTTCAAGGTTATGAGGCCATTATTGTGGTGCCCAACTACGATGAATCCAAGACAGCAGAATTTTATAGAAATCTGATTCAAGGTAATACTCAAGTGATCTTGACAGATTACACCATGTCGGGATCATATTTTAAGTATGTAGTGCAGAGTTATGATCTTGGAGTGAAAAGAGCACTGGGCTATTTGGCAAAAAATCATTCTGGTAATTTGTTGTTGATGAAAAATGAATCATGGAAAGGCAGAAACATGCTCATTGAGCTAATGGAGCAGTCTTTCATTTTGCTTTGTGTTCAAGAATTTCCCGAAAAGGAAGTAAAAGTTCTATCTCAAATGAATGATTTAAGTATGTCTTTTATTAAAAATAATAATATCAGAGGTGTGTTGTGCTTTAATGATATCGATGCCATCAAGGTTTTGGGAAGGCTTAGGATGTGGGGAGTAGTTGTTCCTGATCAGATAAAGCTGGTGAATTATGGCAATACCGAGTTAACCAATTTTTTCGAACCGGAAATATCGGTGATCGATTGCCTTTATGAAGAAATGGCCATAAAAACTGCTACACTTATTGACATGGGCAAAGATACCGGTCCTTATGAGCAACATATCATTCAACCCAAATTGATAATAAGAAAAACATAATAAAAGCACATAACATAAATATCTCTATTCATTTAATTTTTTTTATCTATGAAATACAGAAAGCTCACCATTGAAAATGAAAAAGATCTGATCTTTGGCCATGCACCAAATTCGGTCAAAACAAAAAGAGGCTTGGAAATCGGGGGTGGCATTGTTTATCCTGAATTGAACTTCACCCTTCCTGAAATGAAAATAGATTTGAATGATATCACTCCGGTAATAAATCATTACAAACAAATTGTTTCAGGAGCATTAGAAAGGGCCGTTCAATTACATTCCAATGGAGTTGTTTTGGAATTTGAAACGCTTATAGAAATGACCCAGAACCCAGCCCTAGGCATCAGGTTAGTAGCGGAGATGAATGACATTTGTGAAGATTATTTCGCTAAGCACAATCTTAAAAGCGAAATTCGTTTAACTCCGAATGACTTGAGGGAATTTGAGCGACCGGCAAAACAAAGAACTACCAAACTACTCGATCCTATGATGGAATTGTTTGAAAAAGGCGCTGAAGCAGGAGGAAATTTTCTTTCTATCGAATCAACAGGGGGAAAAGAAATATCTGACGATGCATTGATGATGTGCGATATCAAGCAATTCATATTTTCGCAGGCCGTCCTTGGTGCCAGAGACATGGAGATGTTATGGAAAAAAATTGTTAAAGTAGCCAATGCTACCGCCGTAATCCCAGGAGGAGATACTGCATGTGGGTTTGGAAATACAGCAATGGTACTTGCAGAAAAAAAGTATATTCCCAAGGTATTTGCTGCCATAGTTCGCATAGCAACTATTACCAGATCATTGGTAGCTGTCGAGCAAGGAGCAAAAGGGCCTGACAAAGATTGCGGATACGAAGGGCCCTTTCTCAAAGCCATTGCAGGCATCCCCATTTCGATGGAAGGTAAAACCGCTGCGTGTGCACACCTCAGTCCAGTAGGAAATATTGCTGCAGCATGTGCAGATCTTTGGAGCAACGAATCAGTTCAGAATGTAAAACTGCTTGCAGGCATGGCACCAACGATATATTTGGAACAACTGGAATACGATACCAGACTTATGAATCAAGCCATCAAAGGGGGTGAGGAGGCAATGCTGGGTTTACAAAGGCTTTTTGTCAATTCAGATATTTACTTCGATCCACAGGCATTTATTTTAGCACCAAAAAATGTTATTGAAATATCAAAGGCAATTGTGAGTGGAGATAATTATGTATCTTCAACTACCAAAGGATGCTTGAAGGCTATTGACCTGATAGAAAATGCAATTAGAGATGGTGTTTTGATGCATGATGAAAAAGAAGATGAATGGATGAAAATGTTAAAAGAGGATATAAATGCTATCCCAAACAATGAATCTGACTTTGTAGAACAGGTGCTTCCAACAATTGATCAAAGTAAAATAATATTAAGTGAATATGGGATTGGATGATTGCAGGCCTATCTAAAAAATTAATTAAACCTAAATAAAATACTCATGAGTGAATTAATAGAACGAATTGCACATTGCATAGAATTTGGAAAAATCAATAAAGTATCTCCATACCCACCCGACATGAAAGGCCAGGATGGAGCAGATGAGTTAACAAAACAAGCCCTGGAAGAGGGTATAACTCCTGACACCATTCTAAATCAGGGCATGGTCATAGGAATGGCCAAGGTAGGACAAAAGTTTTCGGAGAATAAAGTATTTGTGCCACAAATGTTGATGTCGGCAAAGGCAATGAGTACTGCCATGGTCCATATCAAACCATTTTTTCAGTCTGGCGAAGTAAAAAGAAAAGGTATATTCGTATTGGGTACTGTTATCGGAGATTTGCATGATATTGGTAAAAATCTTGTTGGCATGATGGTAGAAGGTGCAGGTTGGGAGGTCATTGATCTCGGTGTGGATGTTACGGCGGAGCAGTTTGTTGAGGCTATAGAAAAAAACCCAAGCTCTGTTGTTGGATTATCTGCGATGCTTACCACCACAATGGTAAATATGGAAAAAATAGTGCGTGAATTAAAAAATGTAAATAAGAACACCAAAGTATTGGTAGGCGGCGCACCTGTAAGTGATGATTTCTGTAATAGAATTGGTGCCGATCATTATTCTGCTGATCCGCAAGGCGCAG
>CAYREN010000218.1:0-8135 GCA_964423255.1 uncultured Roseivirgaceae bacterium
TTTTCACTGATCTCATGCCTATAAGATATCAAATCCAAAACCTCATTCCTGATTTTAATATTTGGGTGATTCTTAAAATAATCTGCATCTACAACATTACCTATTTTGAGTTCTTCTTTAAAAATGTTGAAAATTTTGTTATAAATGGGAAGTGTAAATTCCACTGGAGCTAATTCCTCCAAATAATGTTCAACAAGATTATACTCATTTTCTATCTTATTGAATCCAAAATTTATCAATATCCTGATGGCTTCTTTTTCCTGAAATACGACTGAATCAAAAACTTCCTTTTGTTGCGCTTTCTCTACTTCCTCTAAAAGCTGTTTTGGTTGCTCACGGTAGGCTTCTTTTTGTTTTTCCTCTCTCTTGGCAATCAGGATTTTATTGAGTTCGGTGTAAAGTACCTGCTCTTCCAAATCAAGAAGGTTGCTCGTTTCTTTCATATAAACGGCCCGCTTCATTTGATTTGGTATATTGGAGATACTCGTTACAATCTGGCTGATGGTCTCAGCTCTTTTTATTGGGTCATTGGCATGACCTTCAAGCAAAAGTTTGGTTTTGAAATTGATGAAATCCTCAGCATTATCACTCAAAAATGATTGAAACCCTTGCGCTCCTAATTTCTTTGAATAACTATCGGGGTCTTCTCCATTGGGGAAAATGACAACTTTGACATTCATCCCCTGTTGAAGGATCATGTCAATGCCCCTGAGAGAGGCACGAATACCGGCAGCGTCACCATCAAAGAGTACGGTGATGTTTTCTGTTTGCCGGTTAATTAATTTTATTTGGCCTTCTGTCAATGAAGTGCCCGATGAAGAAACTACATTTTCAACACCATGCTGATGGAGGCTGATTACATCTGTATATCCTTCTACTAAATAGCAATTATCCAATTGCCTGATCATTCTGCCAGACTGAAACAAACCGTACAAAACCTCGCTTTTGTGATAAACGTCTGTTTCCGGGCTATTGAGGTATTTTGGTTGGTTCTTTACATCTTTTAATATTCTGGCTCCAAAGGCAATGGTTTTACCAGTGACATTGTGGATAGGAAAAATAACCCGACCTCTAAACCGATCATACTGCTTATCTTCCGTTTTTATAATCAGGCCTGCCTTTTCTAAAAGTCCTGGTTTGTATCCACTGGATTTTGCCTGGCTTTCAAGGGCATTCCATTCGTCGAGGCTGTAGCCCAGCTCAAATTTCTGAATTGTTTCGGAAGTAAATCCTCGTTCTTTAAAATACGAAAACCCAATACTTTTTCCTTCTTCAGTTTCGAGGAGGGTCTTTTTAAAATAATCTTTGGCAAAGTTTAGAATAATGAAAAGGCTTTCTCTTTCATTTTGTTTCTGGATGTCTTCGGGAGATTGCTCTTTCTCTTCGATTTCGATGCCATATTTTTTGGCCAAAAACTTAAGCGCCTCAACGTAGCTCAACCCATCATATTCCATGATAAAGGAAATCGCACCACCCTGTTTTCCCGAACTAAAATCCTTGAAATTTTGATTTTTGGGAAAAACAAAAAATGATGGCGTTTTCTCATCAGAAAATGGGCTTTTCCCTTTGTAGTTTTGACCTATTCTTTTTAACGTCACAAAATCACCAATGACATCGAGGATGTCAATTCGACTATTTATCTCATCTATTGTAGTTTGATTTATTCTCAATGCTCTGTAATTTTATGATTCAAAATTAAGTTGAATATTTTACAATTTGGCATTCTTTATAGGTATCATTTATTTTATATGTCTTTAGAATAATAGAACTATTGAACTATTGAACAGTAGAATTTTGAAATCATGGAAAACCTATGACTAACTCAATTGAGTTTAATATCTATCTTTGTATTTCTAAATTCTTTATTCATATGTTCTTACCCTGTCTACTGCCAGCCAGGGTAATTCGAAATCAGCATCAGTTGACTTCCCACCTGGTGAATTCAATACCTAATAGATTTAGTATCTCATCAGTAATTTCATGGCATTTTTTGGTGGAAAATTAAAAAATAATTCCCATAGACCTCCTTGCCTGGCAGAATGCTAACCAGAAAGTAGCAGAATAAATTCAGTGAAATTCTGTCAAGAAATTTCATAAAGGGAGATCACTCACCGACAAGCATATAAGTCCATATTTCAGGTAATATTGAGTTTTTACCAATTGTAGAATTATGATTAGAAATAGCAAAAATATTTAATGAAAGCGAATTTGCGTTCGCATATGGAGGTGTTAGTTTATCAACTAAAGTTGGATTTTCTCCCAAAGCTAATGATCCTAAACCTCTTAATATTTCCACTTGATTGCTGAACATGACGATTTGGTCACGGGTGTGAAGTAAAGAAAACTGTTTGCTTAAGGGCGTATTTCCTTTTACGGTTAACCAATTTGCCGGGGCATTATAAAACTTGCTATAATCATTAGGCCCTGAGAACATTACCACTTTGTCCACCATATTTTTCTTGCCTAAATAACACGCGTGCCCGGCACCTTGCGAATGCCCTGCTACAATAATATTATTCCATTGGAGCGTATTGGATGATGCGAGATATTGGTTCCATTTTTGTTCAGGATACGCTATATTTAAGAACTCTAACAATTTTATTGTTCTGGTATTTATTGAGTTTAAGATATTTACATCTACGGCATCACTTACAGGATCACCAAAACACAACTCTTCTCGATAATTATCAAAAATAAATTTGTCAGAACTTGCTCCAAGAGTTGCTGCTGGAACTTTATTTGGATATGACAAACTAATTACATCCAGGCCAAGAGTCGCTGCATGATCACATAATAGGCTATAATTTTCAGGTGTACTGAAGCTCCCTCCAATGAAAAGCAATAACTTGTTTAAATGTATTTGATCATTTCTCACTATAAAATGGCTTTTCTCAGTGGCAGAATATTCATTACTAGTTTGAATTGGCTGAACTAATATTGAAATATTTTGCGGTTCATTATTCTCTTGATCTGTATCGTCATCTTTATTACACGAAAAGAGAAGCAGTGAAAACAGAACTATAAAATATTGCATGAATAATTATTTTTATGACATTACTATAAAGGCATTACTATCAATATATTGTGAAATAGCCAGCAGCAAGTCTTTAATCATTTGACTAAAAATTACAAAATAATAAATGGAATAATTTGACACCATTTTGTGTATTCCATTTATTCAAACAAGATAAATTAATTGAATTCCCTTAATATTAAAAATGCAGAAATAAATTCAAGATATTTGTCGCTTGGTCAGGTTATTTTTATTTAATCTAACTAAATTTAAGATTTTTAGTTAAACATTTAGAATTAGTGAAGAAGATGGCAATAAGTAAAGAAGATGTTCTAAAAGCCCTTTCAAATGTGATGGATCCGGATCTTGGCAAAGATCTTGTTACTTTAGGTATGATCAAGGATTTGAATATTACTGATAATAAAATATCCTTTTCGGTTGAGCTTACCACACCAGCTTGTCCGCTCAAAGAGATGTTAAGAAAAGATTGTATAAATGCAATTGATAGTTTGGGATTAAATGGGATAAAAGTTGACATTAATATGACTTCTTCTGTCACCACAACAAGGCAGGAAAATTTACCACTATTGCCAAACGTAAAAAATTTAATAGCCGTTGCTTCAGGAAAAGGAGGAGTAGGTAAATCGACAGTTACTTCAAATTTGGCAGTTGCACTTTCAATACTTGGCGCTAAAGTAGGTATAATCGATGCTGATATATTTGGACCATCTATTCCAATTATGTTTGGATGCGAAGATGCGCAACCATCTATAAGAAAAGAAGGTGATAAAAGTTGGATTATTCCCATAGAAAGGCATGGAGTAAAATTGATTTCTATCGGTTTTTTATCTCCTGGAGATAATGCCATAGTTTGGAGAGGACCTATGGCAAGCTCGGCATTAAAGCAATTTATAACCGACACCGACTGGGGAGAATTAGATTATTTACTTTTTGATTTACCTCCGGGAACAAGTGATATTCACCTAACCTTAGTACAGACTTTACCTGTGACAGGGGCTATTGTAGTAACAACCCCACAAAAAATTGCTCTGGCAGATGCTGGCAAAGGTGTTGCTATGTTTCAGCAACCACAAATTAATGTTCCTGTTCTAGGAATAATTGAAAACATGGCCTATTTTACACCTGCAGAGTTGCCCGATAATAAATATTATATTTTTGGTGAAAATGGAGGAAGAGAACTTGCCCAACAAAGAGATATTGAATTTATAGGTGAAATTCCACTTGTTCAAAATATTAGAGAAAGTGGTGACGACGGTAAGCCTGTAGTTTTAAAAGATGAAGTAGTCGCTGGAGCATTTATGAATCTCGCTAAAAATCTTGCACAGCAAATCGCTATAAGAAATGCGAAACAGGAGAAAACAAAAGTTGTAGAAGTAAATCAATAAATGATGGAAAATAGCAATTCAGAAAAAACAATTCTTCAAAAGGTAGAAGAAGCGTTGCAATCCATAAGACCTTATTTGGAGGCTGATGGAGGCGATGTAAAAATTCTTAGTATTACAGATGAAGGTATTGTAAAATTAGAATTGCTTGGGGCATGTGGAGATTGCCCCATGTCTGAAATGACAATGAAAGCTGGTGTTGAAGAGGCCATTAAAAGAGCTGTACCGGAGATCAATGGAGTGGCGGCAATAAATGTTATCCATACCCAGTATTAAGGCGCTCAAAGCCCCAGCAACTATAAAGACTATTTTTTATTATCTCACGTTTTACAATATAGATTTTTTAAGTATAAATTTCTATAACACCTTTTTCAAGCAAATTGATTAATTCAAAATACTTTCTTTCCATTATTTTATTATTTATGCTCTCTTTTTCATGGCAAAATACCAATGCCCAGAAAAGATGTAGTGCTGTTGAAGCAGACAAAATGCTTAAACTAAAATATCAGTTTATCCCTGGTGAAATTGAATTTGAAAAAAGGTTGGCCGAAAAAATAAAAGCCCGAAGGAATAAACTTGTTCCTTATGGCACCAACGAGGTTGGCGATCCTGATAAAATAGCAATCGTAGTTCACGTTATTCACAATGGCGAACCTTATGGAGAAGGTGTTAATATCACTGACGAGCAAATTAAATCACAAATTGAGGTGCTCAATGAAGATTATCAAAGGCAAAATGCCGATACGATAAACACCCAACCGGAATTTCTAAGTGTTGCTTCTAAAATGAATATAGAGTTTGTATTGGCCAGGCAAACAAAAGAAGGAGATCCTACAACTGGCATTCTTCGAACTAAAGGCACCAAAACTTCATACGGCATCACTGTTTCTGAAAGAGAATTATTATCAAGTTTTAGCCATTGGGATCCGAATATTTATCTGAACCTCTGGGTGACTAACCTTACTAGTCCGTACATTGGTCTTGCTCAATTTCCAGACTTAGATTTTCCCGGCCTTGGAGAAGAACCAAACAAAGATAATGAAGCAACTGATGGGATGGTTATTGATTATACAGCATTTGGTTCCATTGCCAAAGTCCCAGGTCTTGATTTACAACCAAAATATAGTCTCGGCAGGACATCTACGCATGAAATTGGTCATTTCCTGGGTTTAAAACATGTTTGGGGTGATGCAACTGGAATGGCAGGATGCAATGTCGATGACTATGTAAGCGATACACCCAACTCATCAAATGACTATTCAGGAGATTGTACACCTTCAGATCATCTAACATGTGGAACAAATGATATGTTTGAGAATTATCTGTATTATACCAACGATCAGTGTATGAATATTTTTACAGCAGAGCAGGTAGTGAGGATGCAAACGATAATCGAAGACGCTCCTCGCAGAACCACATTATTAAATTCCATTGGAACAGAGTATCCAGGAAATGAATATTTTGATCTGGCAATAAATGAAATCAAATCTCCGGGAATTGTATTATGCGACAATGAATTTGATATTGTTTTAGAGATTAAAAATAATGGGACCATTCCTGTTGTGGATTTCGATATCGTATACAGTATTAATTCTCAGGGAAAAACCTATACTTATACTGGAGATACCTTGTTTTCTGGTCAGATTATTGAAATTCAGGTTGATCAATTATCTGTTCAAAATGGAAGTTACTTTTTGACTGTGATTCTTAGTAATATACCAGATGATATAAATGATTCAAATAACAAAAAGGATCATGCCTTTGTCGCTGATAACCAACAAGATTTCATTCCACTAAGAGAGCAATTCGAAACCACCGATCTTAATTCATCAGGATGGATTTCCGTAAATGGAGATAATAAAATCGGATGGGAAGTTGAACAAGCACCTTTAAATACAAGTGAAAACAGGGCAGCATTTATCAACCTATTCAATTACGAAGAAAAAAGGCAGCAGGATTGGCTGATCAGTCCTGCTCTTGATTTTTCGAGAGCAATCGAGGCCAGCTTATTTTTCAGAGCATCCTATGCAAAAAACCAAAATTTTAATGACCAGTTGCGTGTGATGGCCTCTGAAAATTGCGGAGCTTCCTTCGATGATATTTTATATGTTTATACCAGCAATGAATTATCTGTTACAAATTCTGAAGAATCTTGGATTCCAAAAGGTCAAAATGATTGGAAAACCCATTCTATAAATCTGAATGAATATGCCGGCAAACAAAATATTAGATTGGCATTTATGACTATCAATGATTTTGGCAACAATCTTTATCTCGATGATATTGAAATTTTCGCTACTGATAAAGATGATGTTGTAAAAACTGCGCAAAATAGCTTTACCCTATATCCAAATCCTAGTGATAATGGGAATGTTAAATTGTCATTTAATACCAGTGAAAGACAAGACATAGTAGTCTTCATTTATGATCAGCTGGGGCAATTGGTGACAATGGATGAATACCCAAATACTCTAAATCAAACCTATGAATATGATCTTACCGGTTTAAGATCTGGTGTTTATTTTATAAATGCTAAAGGAAAAGATTTTGTAAGGTCAAAAAAACTCGTAATTAGCAGGTAATCAATATCGATTAATATATTCAATTATATGCACTCAAATGCTTTTAAAAATATTGCATTTCCATCTCAATTTCAGGGACATAATACTATTTTTGAGACTTTAAAAATTCGGTTATTTCAAAATGAGTAAAAAGCCATCTGTTGCCATATTATATGGCGGAAAATCTGTCGAGCATGAAATTTCTATTCGATCTGCAAAGAATGTAGTTGCTAACATTGACCTTGATTTGTATAATGTTGTTTTGATTGGTATTACAAAAAATGGTTCCTGGTATTTGATTAATTCAATTCAAGATGAGATAATATCAGGAACTTCAGTTTCACTTAATCTCGATGCATCCCATCCTCATTTTATAGAAAACGCATCGGGTAAATCAATCGCAATTGATGTTGTTTTTCCAATTCTCCATGGTACTGATGGAGAAGATGGAAGTATTCAAGGCCTCTTTACCTCTTTAAATTTACCGGTTGTTGGATCAGGTGTTTTGGGTTCGGCCATATCAATGGACAAAATAATATCAAAAAAAATATTGATAGAATGTGGTGTCCCCGTTGCCACTTATCTGGAATTTGATAAGGCAAATAAAGACGCCATCAACTATGAAGAAATCATTGCAAAGGTTGGATTGCCATTTATGATCAAATCTGCTGCCCTTGGATCTTCAGTAGGTATTTCAATGATTAAATCGCAAGAAAATTTTACAAAATCGATAGAAGAAAGCTTTAAATATGGCGATAAAGTAATTGTTGAGCAATTTATAAAAGGTAGAGAACTGGAATGTGCGGTGATGGGAAATGAACAACCAAAAGCAACTATTCCCGGTGAAATCATCATGATAAAAAATTATGATTTCTACACCTATGAAGCCAAATATCTCGATGAGCAAGCTATTGAAATCAGGCTGCCTGCTGAATTGGACAAATCGAAAATTGAAGAAGTAAGAAGAGTATCTATTATGGCATATCAGGCTTTACGATGCGAAGATTACGCCAGGGTAGATTTGTTCATTACAGAGCAAGGAAAAATAATTGTAAACGAAATCAATACTATTCCTGGATTTACCAGTACAAGCATGTTTCCGATGATGTGGCAAAATATGGGTCTTTCATTTAAAGATATGATTTCTGAGCTCATCAA
>CAYREN010000219.1:0-8128 GCA_964423255.1 uncultured Roseivirgaceae bacterium
ATGAAAATCACCCTGATTGTTTTTTTACAACTTGTGATTTTTTTGCGAGCCTATAGTCAAAATATTCAAAAAATTAAATCCATTCAAATATCAACTCCTACAGAGGTTTCAATTGATAAGTCTGGTAATATCTATTATTCTACATTCAATGGAGATATAGTCAAATACGATCCGCTTCTTAAAGATCAGATTATATACTCTCCTTCTAATCCAGGTGCCATTACAACCCTGGAGGCTTCTCATGGCTTGAGAATTTTTTCTTTTCATAAAGACTTACAAATTTATCGCCTCATAAATAGAAGTTTGTCATTATCCGAAAATTACAATTTCCCGGAAAATATCATTGGATTTGCTGAAACAGCGACGGTGTCCTACGACAACAATATTTGGGTAGTTGATCAAATAGATTTCAGCCTAAATAAATATGACATTTTTTCTAAAACTATCACTTCAAGAACTCAATTAAATCAATTAATTGACCCTGATAATTATTCAATTTTACATTGCAAGGAATATCAAAATCGTCTTTTTATTAGTACAAAGGATCATGGAATTTTAATATTTGACAACTTTGGCAACTACATAAAAACATTTCAATTTATAAATGTTCCTTTTTTTAATTTTCAAGATAATTGGATTTATTTTCTAAATGCAGACAGGTTGATTAAAAAGAATCTTTATGATGATAAAATTATTGAAATTGAATTGCAGTCACAGAAAGAATGGCTATTTGCTTTAGTATTTGAAGATCTTATTTATTTATTTTCAACAAATCGGATAGTACTTTACAAATAATTCCCCTTGCACATTTTCCCATTATCATAATATCTATATCGTATTATTCAACTAGTATAATTTATAAAGTTTAAGTTTTTTATTCTTGATGACCCAATCACTATTCAATTTGAAAAAATAACTTAATATAAATTCAAAAATCAATAAAGGTTACGAAATTATGTCCGATATTGATACAGTTTTTTGAACAGTTACGTTCACGCTTTCAAACCAAAAAATACAATTTTCATCTTTATGATGAATATGAACCTAATTTTAGTCCTGGCACTTAAATTGGAGTAAAGAGAATTAAATATAAAAATTATGGATAATAAAATTGGAAATATATTGATAGTAGATGACGATGAAGATGTGTTGTTGGCTGCAAAGCTGTTATTAAAAAAACATGTTCATGAAGTAACAATTGAAAAGAATCCCAATAAACTTCCATTTCTATTAAATAATTATCAATTCGATGTCATTTTATTGGACATGAATTTCAGTAAAGATATCACCAGTGGAAAAGAAGGATTTTATTGGCTAAGTCAAATTATAGAAAAAGACCCAAATGCTGTTGTAATAATGATTACTGCTTTTGGTGATGTAGAAATGGCTGTGAGGGCGTTGAAGGATGGTGCTACAGATTTTGTATTAAAGCCATGGCAAAATGAAAAACTCATTGCTACTATTTCAGCAGCTATAAAGCTTAAAAAATCTTATAATGAAGTTGATAAGCTTAAAAAAGCAAAGAAGCAACTTCAGGATGATAGCAATCAACCTTTTAAAAATATTCTTGGCAAAAGCAGTGCCATTAGAAAAGTATTTGACATTATTGATAAAGTAGCCCAAACAGATGCAAACGTATTAATATTAGGCGAAAATGGAACAGGTAAAGAGCTGGTAGCCAGAGCTCTCCATCAAAGGTCTCTTCGAAAGGACAATGTCTTTATTGGTGTGGATATGGGAGCAATTACAGAGTCACTTTTTGAGAGCGAATTGTTTGGCCATAAAAAAGGCTCCTTTACGGATGCCAAAGAAGACCGCACCGGGCGATTTGAAGCTGCAAATACAGGTACCCTATTTCTAGATGAAATAGGAAATTTAAGTTTGCCTTTACAATCAAAATTGCTTACAGTACTTCAAAACAGACAAATTACGAGAATTGGCACCAATAAAGCCCTCTCCGTAGATATTAGGCTTATTTGTGCTACTAATAGACAAATATTCGAAATGGTCAAAAACAATGATTTCAGGCAAGATTTGTTGTATCGCATAAATACAGTAGAATTGCACCTTCCTCCCTTGCGTGATAGAGAAGAAGATATCAAATTATTGGCAGATCACTTTGTTGAATTATATAGCAATAAGTATAGAAAACCTATAAAACCATTTTCAGCAAATACCATCAAAAGATTACTAAAATATCCATGGCCGGGAAATGTACGCGAGCTCCAACATGCCATCGAGCGAGTAGTGATCATGAGTGACAATAATAGTCTATCATCCGAAGACTTTTTATTTTTAACATACAATTCTTACGCTGAAGATATTAGTGTTGAAAATTACAATTTAGAAACTGTTGAAAAATCTGTAATTCAAAAAGCAATCAATAAGCACAATGGTAATATCTCCAAAGCAGCAAAAGAACTTGGATTAACAAGAGCTTCGCTTTATCGCAGATTGGAAAAACATGGGCTATAATAATCTCAGACTACAAATAATTGTTAGAGTAACGGCAATTGCACTATCATTGTTTTTGCTCTTTCAGTTAGTCAATAGTGATGCTTTTTCACTTACCATTTTATTGGTCTTGACGCTAGTTGTTGTCCAGGTAATTGCCCTTATAAAGTTTTTAGATAAAACGAATCAAGAAATAATAGATTTTTTTAATGCACTTAAAAGAAATGATTTTTCTATTTCTAACCCAAAATTAAAATTTGGTGATCACAACAATTTTCTCCATGAACAATTTCAGATTGTTGCCAATAAAATAAAAAAAATAAAACTTGCTAAGGATGTACAACAGCAATATCTGACAACCATCGTTCAACATGTTGGCATAGGATTAATAACATTTAATGAAAAAGGTGATATTCAAATTATTAATATAGCTGCCAAAAGATTATTAAAAACAGAAGGCATCAAAAACATTAATGAGCTTAGCCCAATAAGCAAAAAATTGGTGCACTGCATCTGGGATCTGAAAACAGGTGGCCGGTCGCTGATCAATGTAACAATTGGTGGAGATGAAGGTCAAATCTCTGTTTATGCAATTGAGCTCACACAGGGAAATGAAAAATTTAAGTTGATTTCCCTTCAAAATATAAGGTCAGAGCTGGAAGAAAAGGAAATGGAAGCCTGGCAAAAGATTGTACGTGTATTGACCCATGAAATCATGAATTCGGTGACGCCAATATCTTCACTTGCACATACAGTGGAAGGAGAAATTAATGGATTTATTAATAGCGGTAAATCTGACGTTTTGAATATAAACAGGGAAGAACTTGAAGATATCTATCTCGCTGTACAGACAGTCCAAAGAAGAAGCGATGGCTTAATCAGGTTTGTCAATGACTTCAGAAGTCTTACACAAACCCCAGAACCAAAATTACAATCGGTGGTTGTTAGGGAACTGTTTGATCAAATAACTGTTCTATTAAAGCATGAAATTTCATCATGCGAAATAAAATTCATTGTCAATATTATTCCAGAAAACTTAAAGCTCATCATAGATCCAGAACTCATTCAACAAGTACTTATCAATCTGATTAAAAATGCTGTACAAGCCCTGGAAGACAGAGAAAACAAAATAATAGAATTAATAGCCAGGCGGGACAATAACAAAACATTTTTTATCATTAAAGACAACGGTCCTGGAATAGAAGAAGAAGCACAAACCAAAATTTTTATTCCGTTTTTTACAACCAAAAAATCTGGCTCTGGGATTGGACTCAGTCTTTCCAGACAAATCATGCGACAGCACAATGCATCCATTTCTGTAAAATCAAAAGTTGACGAAGGTACAGAATTTATCCTTCGTTTTTAATTTGACTTTTCATACATCAATAGCTTCTGGATATTTTATACATTTTAATTATTAATTCAATAACCTACTTTCGTTAGAATCAATTTTGTACACGACAAATAGTATATTTTTTTAAGTGATTCAATACAATACTAATGTTGTCCACAGTGTTTTAAAACTGTATGAAAACATTTCTACTTTTAGTATCAAGCATATAATCGTCAATAATATAATGAAATCAGCAAATAAATATATTTTACTTTTTTGGTATTTAACCATACACATATTTTTTATTTCTTCCTGTAAAGAAGAAGATGTTATCGCCCCATCGCAAACTATCGGAATCAATGATTTTATCTGGAAAAATATGAATGAATTGTACCTTTGGAAAGATTTAATGCCACAAAATATCGATAGGAATAAAGAATTAGACCCCAACAATTACTTTGAAAAATTGCTCAATAAGCCAACTGACAAATGGTCATTTATCACAGATGATTATAATGAATTAATAAATAGTTTGAATGGAATAGAAAAAAACTTTGGACATCATTTCAAGTTGTTCTTAACTCCCGGCACAGACAATGTTTTTGGAATTGTTAAATTTATTGCACCCAACTCTCCTGCCGACAAAGCAAATATTAATCGTGGAGATATATTCTATAAAGTTAATGGAATAACCATCAATACTTCAAATTACAAAGAGTTGCTATTTGAAGTCGACAATTACACTCTTTCTTTTGGGAAATTTAATGAAGAAGGTCAAATCGTCCAAATAGAAGATAAATCACTTAATGCGGAAATAGTTGTCGAAAACCCAATACTAATCCATAAAACTTTGGAAGTTGAAGGTGAAAAAATCGGATACTTAATGTACAATCAGTTTATCACGAATTATAATAAAGAATTAATTAGCGCATTTCAAAAATTTAAAAATGACAACATTAAAAACCTGGTGTTAGATTTAAGATATAACCCGGGAGGTTCTGTAAACACCGCAATTATACTATCAAGCATGATTGCGCCTGCACCCACCGTTCAAAATAACGAGATTTTTTCAAAACAAATTTGGAATGACGATGTCATGGATTTTTTATTAAAAGAAGAAGGTAATGAGTCTGATAATCTAATCACAAAATTTGTTACTCCCCAAATTAACCTTAACCTGAATAAAGTTTATATTTTAATCTCTTCAAATTCTGCTTCTGCCAGTGAGCTGGTAATTAATAGTCTTTCTCCATACATGGATATAATATTGATAGGCCCTGAAAATACTACTGGAAAATATGTAGGATCTGTCACATTGAAAGATACGGAATCAGATCACAATTGGGCCTTACAACCTATTGTAATAAAGCTCGCAAATGCCAGTGGCGTTTCAGATTATATTGATGGATTTTCTCCCGACTATCTGGTAAAAGATGATTTTCAAGCTGAACTTGGTACTATTCAAGAAAATATGTTGGCAAAATCGGTTGAGCTAATTACAGGGATAACACTTTCAGAGCCAGCAAGAATTGCAAGTTCATTGCTACCGGACAATTTACAAACATTACCAGACGAAAGAATTGTGAGAAAGCAAAATATGTATATTGATATTTTTTAATTGATTCCATTTCAATAGCTAGAAGTAAATGAGATCATTTTTATCTTACAATATTTAACCCTTCGGAGAGTGACCCTGCCTTAACTAACTTATTATTAATGCTCCAGTAATATTTATCGTCAGAGGAAAATACTCCAACAAAACTTCGTCTCGAAGCAATTATTGTTGCACAATTAACAAATTATCGCCAGAATTTTTTTTTAATTGACTATTGAGAAATAACAGCTATATATGGATTTCTGTAAAATCTATAAATGATATTGAAATAACAAATGTTATTATTAAGAATAGGTAAAAAGTTAATGTTTGCAAAATGTTTCCTTTCTTTGGCACAATTATTTTCAATCCCATTTATTATTTATAAGCAATTAACAAATATGTTTGGTTGGCCATTGATATAAACCATATTGAATCCATTTTAAAAAAGATATCAAGGGATGATGATGAAAAAGCCTTGAAAGAGCTTTTTGATATGTACTTTGGGAAATTAGTAGAAACAGCAAAGTATTATGTAAATGATCATAGCGCAGCTCAGGAAATCGTATCTGATGTTTTTATTAAGTTATGGAACAATCGATCAAATCTTGAAAAGATAATTAATATTAATTCATATTTATTTACAGCAATCAAAAGACAGTCCTTAAATTATATTCGTGATAACAGCAAAAGACTACATGTATCCTTGGACGAAAGTGACAATAATGTAATCGTTGAATTAAATTCCCCGGAGAAGATGCTGTTATCAAAAGAGTTTGTGGAAATATTGAACCATGCAGTGCAGGAATTACCGTCTAAATGCCGATTGGTTTATTCTCTTGTTAAAGATGATGGCATGAAATATATTGAAGTTGCTGAGACATTAAATATTTCTATAAAAACTGTAGAAATGCATGTCGGGAAAGCTCTTAAAAGAATTAAGGTCGCCATTGGAAAATACAAATGAAAATTAAATAATTTTTATATTTATCAGTTTTCATCTTTACAAAATATAAGATGAGACATATTTTTTTCGGATCAAATCTTATCACAATTATATTTTCTAAATAAACATCACCTAGTTATTTTTTATTGAGATAGGGTATTCCCTTTTGCTTGTGTCCTTTGGGTAAGTGAGTAAAAATCAACATTTGATGAAAGGAAAAGATATATATCAAATTTTGGGCAAATATTTGTCTGGAGTTACAAGCGAAAGGGAAAATTTATTAGTAGAAAAATGGAAACAAGACTCTCCAAAAAACTTAAAAGAATTTGAATTGCATAAGCAAACTTGGGATGAAACACACATTAAATTCAATCCTACAAATTCAGAACTTATTTTCAAAAATATTTTAAACAAAATTGATGACCAGCAGGAACAAAAAATCAGATCAATCAAAAAACCTGTTTTAATTAATATTCGACCTTTTATTTTTCTTTCTAAAATTGCAGCCACCATTTTGCTGTTTGGTGCTGTATGGTATTATGCTACTCATATTTCTCCTGATTCAAAAAGTGAGTTAATAGTAAAAACAGTTCAGAAACACAATCCTGCTGGACAAAAGTCAAAAATTTATTTACCTGACGGAACGGAAGTTTGGTTAAATGCCGAAAGTAAAATCACGTTTCCTGAACAATTTTTACCTAATAAGAGAGAAGTTATTCTTACAGGGGAAGCCTTTTTCAATGTAACAAAAAATCCCGAACAACCATTCATTGTAAAAACAGGTAAAATATCTACAATCGTGCTCGGCACATCATTTAATATTAACGCCTTCGAAAATGAACCAAATGTAAAGGTTTCCCTAAAAACAGGAAAAGTTAAAGTTGAATTTGAAAATAATTTAGGATTAAAGTTTTTGTTTTTAAACCCTGGTGAGGCAATGAATTATAATAAAACGAATGATGATGTACGAAAGGAAATATTCAACAACGAATTATCATTGGCCTGGAAAGATGGTGTAATTGTATTTGAGGATGCTGAATTTGATGAAATCATCAACACACTTAGCAGGTGGTATGGTGTAAATTTCAAAATAGAAAATAGAAAATATGACTCTTGGTCATACACGGGCTCATTTGATAATGCTATTCTTGAAAACGTATTGCATAGTATCTCTTTCACAAAAGAGTTTACATATAAGATAAATCAAAAAAATGTGAATATAAAATTTAACTAAAAAGTGATATATATGAATACATCTTAAAAAGGGAAAAATCTTGAGGAAGGATTCCTAAAGATTAAAAACTCAGACAACAAATTGAAGAGTGGGATTTTCAAATGATGCCTGAGTCTTAAAATTTATTATTAAATAAACATTCAAAATTATGAAAATTAAACTATTACAACTAATTGTAATGCTGTCAAAATACGCATTTATTGGTTTATTTCTACAAATCGTAACATTCAGTTTGTTATTAGCTTCAGAAACCATTGCTCAGGATAATAAAAGTGTCCGAGATGTTATTATTGATGTAAAACTGCAAGACGTTGATGTCTTTGAAACATTTCAGAAAATCGAATCACTGACTGATTTTAAATTTAATTATGAAAAAAAGGATATTACCTCCTCAAGTAGAATCACTATTAGCGGAAAAGAACATTCTGTTGCTGAAATTCTACTTGAAATTTCCAAGGAAGCTAATTTAAAATTCCGTCAGGTAAACAATAACATTAACGTAAATAGGATTTCGGGTAACCGAAGAAATGAAAAAGAACTGGAAGTAATTATCCAAGGAATTACCAT
>CAYREN010000220.1:0-8125 GCA_964423255.1 uncultured Roseivirgaceae bacterium
ATTAAAATTTGCTATGTGATCTTGATACTGACTTTAGTATTTTCAAATAACGCCAAAGCCCAATCAAATTGGGAAGCCGGAGTTCGTATTGGCAACAATTTTTCCATTGATGCTACATTCCCCTTGTCTAAAGCTCCCAGACTACACACTGCTTTTTACATTGAAAATGATTTTGCCTTAGGTACTTATTTCAACTGGATGTTTGTGCTTGATGGAGGAAATCAACGATTGAAGTTTTACCCAGGTGTCGGACCAGAGTTTTACTTTGGCAGTGATTTTAATTTGGGCGTTGCTGGTGATTTTGGCATAGAATATTCTTTCGAGTTTCCTCTGACAGTTGGAGTGGATTGGAGGCCTGGTTTTATGATTACTGATAGTTTTAGTTCTTATACAGTCAATTGGGGTATCTTGGCCAGGTTTAGATTTGTAAAAGCTAAATAGAGTCTGTCCATAAACTCTTCAAAAATATAACCGTACTTTTTCCAACTAAAATTCAACAAAGCCGAACCAATCAAATTCCTGGAAGTGAAATTCCATTGATGTTTCTATAAATGGATAAGGCATGCGAATCTGTCATCCCGGAAATATAATCTAACAAGACCAACAAAGCGTCGTATAGCGAATCCGACTGTCTGATTTCAAAAAGAAAATCATCGGGCAATAACCTGAGCAAACTCGAATTGTGCCAAGTCAGCTTCTCATCAGATTTTAAATTCAATAATGCCGGAACAAAAGTTTGCAATAAGCCATTGAGTACTTCGAACCCAGCAATTTCTCTTTCTATTACAGGCTTAGATTTATAAATCTTCTCAAAAGATATTTCCTGGATTTTCTTTAATATGGAGGCAGACCTGATCTTTTCTGTTAGAGCAAGGTCAAAGGTACCATTCAACAATTCTTTTTCAACTTCAATAAATTTATCAACACATTGACTAATTAATTGGTAAATAGCCATTGCCCTTAAAATACTCACCTGCTCTTTCTTGCTCCTAATATTCAAATATTTTTCTTCATCAAACGCATCCCCAATAATCTCCACTAAGAGAGATTTAGTTTCTTCCATCGAAACCAAGTCGAGGTTAGTACCGTCTTCCAAATCAATTATGCTATAGCAAATATCGTCTGCCGCTTCAACTAAAAATGTTAAAGGATGCCGACACCATATAGCCTCTGATTTATCTCCCAATTTGATTAATCCCAATTCCATGGCGACCTCACGAAATACTTCTTTATTGGACTGAAGAAAACCATATTTCTTTTGGCTTTTTCTGGTCTTATCCCACAGCTTAATTTTTGATTCACGAGGATATTTCGTGAAAGCGCCAAGCGTTGCAAAAGACAACTTCAAACCCTGATAATTTTTCATATTCACCAGCCTGAAACCCTGAGCATTTCCCTCAAAGTTGATTAGATCAGTCCATTCCTTCTCCAATACCTGAGGCCTGATTTTATCTGCGATCTCATTATTCATAAAATATTCAGATATGGCATTTTCTCCAGCATGGCCAAAAGGAGGATTTCCCATATCATGCATCAAAGAGGCTGCCGAAACAATCGCACCAAAATCAAAAGATGAAATACCCTCATCAACAAGTTCTGGATATTTATTAAGTATTATTTCACCACTCAGTTTTCCAAGCGATCTGCCAACACTGGCTACTTCGAGACTATGAGTAAGTCGGGTATGAACAAAATCCTGTATCGGCAAGGGAAATACCTGAGTTTTATCTTGCAACATTCTGAAAGGATGACTAAATATAATCCTGTCATAATCTTGCTCGAAATTACTGCGCTGACTATTTATCTCTCGTCGCTTTTCACCCGGTCTCCGATCCGTAAGGAGCTGTTTCCAATTCATATAAAAAATGTTTTAACTAAATGTGATCAATTGGTTAGTTAAAGTATCAACGAATACAACAATATCCATTTAGTTATTTCAGAAAGTGTTTAATTTTCTTGATAAAAACCCATGAGGAATAATTCAATATCCAAATCCCTTTAACTTGATGGATTTCTTTCGCCAGTCTGGCTCTACTTTTATAAATTGTTCCAAATACACCTGCTTACCAAAAAAAGATTCCAAATCCTTCCTGGCTTCAATCCCCACTTTTTTTATTCTTTCTCCTTTGTGCCCCAATAGTATCCCTCTTTGGCTTTTGCGCTCGACATTTATAGTAATGCGAATTCGAATAATTTTTTCATCTTCTACAAAGTCTGTGGTGACTACCTCACAACTATATGGTACTTCTTTTTTATAATTGGTAAAAATCTTTTCTCTAACAATCTCAGAAACAAAAAATCGCTCAGGTTTGTCTGTCACCTCATCCTTTGGAAAATAGGCAGGGTGTTCAGGAAGCATATCCAATAACATCGGAAATAATTCTGAAACGCCCTGGCCATTTAGGGCAGAAATTAATATGTCATTTTTAGAATTTATAAATTCCTTCCAATAATTTAATTTATCAAATGCCTGGCTTCCTTTAGCAAGGTCAATTTTGTTCATTATCAATATTATAGGGATATCAGCAGATTGCAATCTTTTTATCATTGGATCATCATCGTACTTTTCATAAAGATCTGTCACGTACAAAATGACATCCGCATCTTCCAAAGAACTGCTTACAAATTTCATCATAGATCTATGCAATTCGTATTGCGGATTTAATGTCCCCGGGGTATCAGAATAAACAATCTGAAAATCTTCTCCACTCAAAATCCCCATAATTCTATGTCGGGTAGTTTGCGCCTTTGAAGTAATGATAGAAATTTTCTCCCCAACCAGTTGGTTCATTAAGGTTGATTTTCCAACGTTTGGCTTACCAATTATGCTTACGAATCCAGCTTTATGCATATTTTACCTTTAATTAATTAATAGCAAATTTGGTGTAATTATAATTAATAATCATCCATATCTTTATAAAAGGTTAGCACAAGTATTTTAGTATTTATAAATTTAAACTGGCGCTACAAATTTTCCATTAATGAGGTTCCAAAAAATGGCAAATAATGAACAGTTCTCAAAAAAAATAATTTTCACCTTACTATTTTCATTATGCATTTAGTTACCAATTTTATAATTTTTATAATGCTCATTTCATCCTGGAATTATTCAAAAGTTAAAGATTTTGAAACTGAAGAAAAGCCAATTAAAATTAAATACGGAGATATTGAAGCTACATTTATTGACAACTCTGCATATGGCCAATGGCATAGATCTGGTTATAATGGCATTTCCGAGCTAAGGCACACCCATCAAGACTCCAGCATATTTGTTCCAAAATATGCCGGCTTTAACCTCGAACATGTTTTTGCCGGAGATTCTTTATCACCTTTATTTGAACCACGAGTCAATGAGATGGAGTTACGTAATATTTCAGAATACGAAGTAGAACTTTACCAAAAAGAGCTGCCTTTATCACACATAGAAAGTTGGACTAATTTCAAAGTTACGGCTCCAAATTATCTGGATATAACATTTAGATATATCATTCATAGTGATGCATTTTTTAAACACAACTATGCAGGGTTATTTTGGGCCAGCTACATTCATGCTCCTTCAGACAAAAGCATAAATTTTATTGGTAGAAGCGGCATGGATAATGAATTCAAATGGGTAAAGACTTTTAGCCCAGAGCATGGAATGCTGAGCACCCACCTACAAGAAAACGACAAATATAATATGTACGCATCTCACAATTTTAATGTTACGTTGGCATCACATTATTCAGACTATCAATATAAAGACCCATTTTACTATGGGCTGTTTCAGAATATGGTATTAGCATATATGTTTAAATCCCAGGATGATCAGATAATACGCTTTGCACAGTCTCCTACGGGCGGCGGGCCAAAGAATCCGGCATGGGATTTTTACATAGTTAACCCCGATTTTGAAGTTGGAAAATCTTATAGCTTCAATGTGCGTATGGTTTACAAACCTTTTAAGAGTGCTGAAGATATTCATGATGAATATGATAAATGGATTGCACTGAACAAATGAGTTAAAAACCCATAATGTCAATATTCTATTAGGCAACGGGAAAGATTAAGATTGTAGAATATTTTTCATGAAGCCAATTATAAATTGACTATTAATATTTAATTATTATCTTTGCACCTCAATTATATCGCGGGATGGAGCAGTTGGTAGCTCGTCGGGCTCATAACCCGAAGGTCGCAGGTTCAAGTCCTGCTCCCGCTACTACCATAAAAGGCCAATGCATACAGTATTGGTCTTTTTCGTATAGTTTATATTCTCTCCAAGTTTCTACCTTCCACAAGCTATTATCATATCAAGATTAAATATAGCACCAGCAAAAGTGAGTTGTTTTAGATCACATTTTAATGTACTTTTCATCAACAGTGTTTACTGAATACATTTTTATTTTTAATAATTTCAAATCAACAAACCACTCATGCCCCTTTTTCAAAGTTCGGTTCTCAGTAAATATCTCAAAGAACAGGATCAACAATTGGTGGATGACTCTTTTGAAAGGTTTACTTCCTATTTTCATAATCCAACAATTCAACAGAATATCCGAGAGAGCAAAGAAGAACAATTTCAGGAAGGATTTCTGATAGAGCTTTTTGTGAAAGTATTGGGATATGTGATCAACCCAAATCCAGATTATAACCTCACAACGGAATATAAAAACCAGACTGGTGCCAAAAAAGCAGACGGGGCTTTCCTTAAAGATGGAGTTGCTATTGGAGTTATTGAGCTTAAGTCAACCAAGACCAAAGACCTGGAAGCTGTACGCCAACAAGCATTTGACTACAAAGCCAATCAGGCCAACTGTACCTATGTCGTCACCTCCAATTTCGAAAAGCTGCGGTTTTATATCAATAATGCCGTAGAATATGAAGAGTTTGATTTATTCAGACTGACAGCCGAACATTTCCGTATCCTTCATCTGTGTCTTTCCGCATCTACGGTCTTCAAGAATATTCCACTACGCATCAAAGAGGAATCTATTTTACAGGATGAACAGATTACCAAAAAACTATATGCTGATTACACCATATTCAAAAGGCAATTATTCGATAACCTGGTCAATAAAAATTTGAATAATCCATTATTTGCAGGGCTAGTTGAAAAAGGTATTAAAAAAATCTTATTCAAGAAATCTCAAAAACTCCTGGACCGTTTCCTGTTTATATTTTTTTCCGAAGACCGCGGATTGCTTCCTCCCAATTCGATAACAAAAATCCTCGATCAGTGGACACAATTGAAAAACCTCGACGCCTATGTTCCCCTGTATGATCGCTACAAAAAATACTTTGGGTATTTGAATACAGGTTTCAAAGGGAAGGAACATGAGGTATATGCATATAATGGTGGATTGTTCAAGCCAGATGAGATACTCGATGCAGTACTGATCGATGACGAGTTACTTTACAGGCATACGGTCAAACTGACCAAATATGATTTTGAAACGGATGTGGATGTAAATATTCTTGGACACATTTTCGAAAACAGCTTGAATGAAATTGAGACAGTCAATGCAGAGATCGAAGGAGTGGCAGTTGAGAAAAAGACCTCTAAACGAAAGAAAGACGGAGTTTTCTATACGCCCAGGTATATCACCAAATACATTGTTGACAATACGGTTGGACGACTTTGCCAGGAGAAAAAGGAGGAGCTGGAAATTACAGAAGAAGGTTATCTGAAATCACGAAAAGGGAGAAAAAAGGAAACCCTGAAAACATTGGACGACAAGCTGAAGGTGTATAGAGATTGGCTTTTGCAGATTACCATTTGTGATCCGGCATGTGGTTCAGGAGCATTTCTGAACCAGGCCCTAAACTTCCTGATCGAAGAACACCATTACATCGATCAACTGAGCAGTACGTTGTTGGATCTTCCGATGGTATTCCGAGATGTGGAAAACAACATCCTGGAAAACAATCTGTTCGGAGTTGATCTGAATGAAGAATCTGTGGAAATTGCCCGATTATCCCTTTGGCTGCGTACAGCACAAAAGGGGAGAAAACTCAGCACGCTTAGTGGGAATATAAAATGTGGCAATTCCTTGATTGATGATCCGACGGTAGCAGGTGATAAAGCCTTTAACTGGCAACAGGAATTTCCGCGAATATTTAGAAAAAAGGAGAAAGGGATTTTTCACATTACCACAGCCACTCATGATTCCCGGACATCACAAAGAATGATAGACCACAAGGTTCGATTGAAGAGAGATCATGGACAGCAGCCCAAAGCACAACCCATTTGGTTGGAGTCTGAAGATGAATTGGTGATTACTGAAACGATTGCTGAAATAGTAGAAAAAGATAATCTGAATATTTTGGCGTACAATATTTGTGGTGACCACATGCATTTGTTGCTTGTTTGCGAGGAAGAAGATATGCCGAAAATAGTGCAAAAGATAAAATCTGTAACGGCAAAAATATATAATCGTTCTACAGGGAAAACCAAAGCCCCAACGTCGTCGTCAACAAGGGAGCATGCTCCCTTGTCTAAACAGAAGGAAAAGCACATTTCGTTGTGGACACAAAAGTTTGGCTGTAATGAGATTGAAAACGATAAGCAGTTGTGGAATACCATAGAATACATCAAAACCAACAGGGAAAAGCATGAACTACCACCAAACAAGGGAGCAGGCTCCCTTGTCAAAGCGATAGAAAAGATATGCTGCGACTACGACCACGCTTTCCGTACGGAGCATAAAGGTGGTTTTGATGTGGTGATTGGGAATCCGCCATATGTAGTTTATATAAAGTCATTGGTAGGTGAAAGTGTTCTAGAATACATAAATAAGCATTATCATTTCGCAGAATACAATCCAAATACTTATGCATTATTTACTGAATTAGGATTAAGTAAGATTTTGAAATCTAAAAAGTATTTAGGATTTATTATTCCTAATTCCTGGCTAGATGGTCAGTATTTTTCACGAATGAGGAGTGGTGTATATAATAGACTGGTACAGCAAATCATTTATCTTAAAGATACTGTTTTTCAAGAGGTGGTTGAAACTGTAATATTAGTTTGTAAGAATGCAACTGAAAAATATGATAATATAAGACTTTCATCAAATGTTTTGGCTGAGGAGTATTATTATATACAATTTGAATTAGAGAAATATCTTAATGGGTTTAATCCATTTGTCACTTTTCAAAATCCTCTTTTAGATAAACTTGAATCCAATTATTTGAAGTTTGGTAATGAAGCAATAGTTTATAGAGGTTTAGAGACAAGAGATAACAAGAAGTGGCTTTCAGAATCGAAAAAGTCTGATAATTATCTTCCAATTTTGTTGGGAAGGGATGTGACCCGGTATCATTACCATCATAGCGGCACTTATGTCAACTTTATTAAAAAAGACATGAAGAGTAATGCAAATGAAGCAATGTATCAACAACCAAAAATATTAATGAGAAGAACTGGATCCACGATTATTGCCACATTGGAATCGGAGAATATGTTTGCTTTAAAAAATCTTTATTTGATTTCGCCTAAAAGTGGCAATAATATTTATCCTTTACTTGCCCAATTAAATTCTCGGTTATTTAGCTACTTCCATAGAGTAAAGAGTAGTGGAGAAAACAAAGCTTTTGCTCAATTTAAGGGCGTTTATATTGAGAGTTTCCCTTATGTGAAAAGTGAAAACAGTTTATTTCAAGAACTTATAAATTTAATTATCAATAAAACTGCTCAATTAGGTATTGTTAATAATAATTTGATCGAGTTGATTCAAGGTAAATTCGAAATCGAAAAACTGACTAAAAAACTCCAAAACTGGCATGAATTGGAATTTAGTGAATTCTCCAAGGAGCTGAAAAAAGCCAAAGTACAACTCAGCCTTTCCGAAGAAGCAGAATGGATGCAATACTTCAATGAGCAAAAACATAAAGCTCAGGAATCAAAATCCGAAATAAATCGCATCGACCAAGAAATCAACCAAATGGTTTATGAGCTGTATGCGTTAACGCAGGAGGAGATTGAGATTGTGGAGGGAAAAGATATAGAAAAATAGACTTTCGCAGGATTAATTTTCATTGAAATAATAGTCCCCCTCAATCCACTGAATAACAGACAACACACTTATCCCCTATTAGAAATTTGTAATACAAACTTCCAAAATATATCAAGTATGAAATTTAA
>CAYREN010000221.1:0-8102 GCA_964423255.1 uncultured Roseivirgaceae bacterium
CGGGTTGTCAACCATCTCCATCGATAACGGCAAAATCGGGAGCGCAGATATGGGGTGAAACTTGCATAAAATGTCATAATGTAGCATCTCCGGATACATTTTCGGATGTCGAATGGGACGTAGCTACAATGCATATGCAACTGAGGGCAAATCTGACCCCCGATGAGACCAAAAAAGTAAATGAATTTTTAAAGTCAGCTAATTAATTAAAGAAATGAGATTTATAAAAATAATTATCCCGATAATATTAATTTCATCTTGTACAGAGCAGATGGAGTTTACAGAAATTGACATTGCAAGTATTGAAGTGTTAGAGATTGCCTATCAAGGTGCAACAGATGCAATAATCAATTTAGAGGATGCTATTCATGACGAAGCAACAGAAGTTGAAATTGAGGCAATTGATTCACTATTCCATATGCATTTTGAGAATTACCTAAAGTTCAGTGAAAATTACTCACATACTTTTCTGTCTGACCATTATCATGATATGGGGCATGGAATGATGGCAAAGGATGATGATAAAAGTGAAGGAGGCCACAACGAAGTTGATGAGGATGACGGTCATGGAGATGGACAAGATGATAGCAATCATCACGTGAGAGGAGAACATCATGCTGAAGATCATGAAGATATGGAGCATCTCATGGAAGAACATGATGAAATGGATATTCATAAATAGAGGAAATATTTTTATGTTATACCCTTAATTTTATGGATAAAAGCTGAAATTATTATATTAATCTTAATTATGTTTTTTCTCTTTGAACTTCTGTGGCATAAGAAGTATATAACAAAGTGCCACTTTTGAAGTTCATAGAGAATTAAATAAAAATTTGTCCCAAAATATTCATTACCACTATTTTTTTTTGACACTTAAAAATTTAGTACCTGTAATTATAAATAAATATTTTGCACAAATCATGATATATAATACTAGCAAATGTAACAACAAATTAAAGTGAACAACGTGATAAAACGCTTTGACCATAAACCCTGATTAACTCAAATATCCTTGGTGGTTAATGAATAATATTCTAATTTATATTTTTGAACCACAGACCATGAAAAAGCTATTATTTTTAACTATTTTGTCCAGCTTCATTTTTTTAAAGTGCAGTAAAAAAGAAGCGACACTTCAAGAACTACTAGTCACCACAACAAGCATTTCTTTTAATTCTGGTGAAACATTGCAAATCGATGCTATTTCTGATTTTAGTATAAATTACAAATCTGACCATGAATATCACGCCACCGTGTCGTCATCTGGTCTAGTAACTGCCGTAAAAGTTGGTGAGACAATTATTACTATTACTAGTAATGGGATTTCAAAGGAAGTTTCGGTAGAGGTATTACCAACGCAAAATATTCTTTCAGATCTGATTTTGGAATGGGGTATATTGAGAAGCGAAATAAAAACAAAAGTTGGAGAGCCGGACGACGAATACCCTGATGAAATTACTTACTATGATATATATGGAACAGCTGAAGATGTGATATATGAGTTTGATACTGACGATAAATTAATAGCTACTTGGGTCTATATTAATGTTTCTAAAACCTCCACACTTAAAGAATTTTTATTGGAAAGATATGCCTTTATTAATTCCAAAAATGGAATAGATTTTTATGCAGATAGTTTTTTGTCAAATGAAGCCACAATGATTATTGGAGTAGCCGCTGATTCATCTGACCCAGATTTTCTGTTGATCTCATTCGCTCCTATTTAATTAAGGATAAAAAATCAGGAAAATTATTGAACGCTATTTCAAATTATAGCTATCCATTGTTTGCGATAATCCATGGGAAAATAAATTAATGTGACGAGCATTAATACAAAATATCAAATTTTCTTTTATGGCAAACAATGTAGATTGTCTTTAATCTAATCCATTATTAATATCAGTAAATAACTTTTTTGAAATCCAATTGTTATCATTAAGATAACTGATTATGAGTTTGATAATTTGAATTATTTTCATCCCCCGTTATGGGTGAATCATAGAGATGTTATAATCTGTTATGCATCTATTTATAGTAAATGGGGATATTAAAAGTTAATTTCAGTAGTTAAATGTGATAGTATATTAATTAAAAGGAGAAAGTTTATAAATCTCCGTGATGGACCTCATGTATTTTAGTAAAGGATATACAGACTTTTTTGAGCGCTTAAATGATAACAACACCAGGCAGTGGTTTGATGAAAACAGGAAATGGTACGAGTTGTCTGTTCGCGAACCATTTAAAGACATGATAGAAGATTTGCTTCCAGGAATCAAGAATATAGATAACGAAATTATAATGGAATCAAAAGACGCTATGTTTCGAATAAACAGGGACTTGCGATTTGCCCAGAATATGCCTCCATATAAAACACATATGGCAGCTGGATTTTCAAGAGGAGGCAGGAAATCTCAATTTGCCGGTTACTATATACAAATTGGATTAAATAATATCATTATCGGTGGAGGTTTGCCGTTTATCGAAAAGGAAATGCTAAGAAAAATTCGAATAGAAATTGGGTATAACAAAAGGGAGTTTCAAGAGATTATTGATGAACCTCAATTCAAATCACTTTTTGGTTTTGTATTAGGAGAAAACGATAATAAATTACCCAAGCATTTTGTAGACGTTTACAATGAAAATCCATTGATAGCAAATAAGCAATTTTACTATGGTGCTATGTACAATACTGAATCATGGATATTTAGAAAAGATTTGGGCGACCATATTTTGAAACACTTTATTGCAGGCACGAGATTTAACCAATTTTTAATAAAGGCAATAAGTAACTTTATGAGTCCTAATTTTAGATTGTTGAAAAGTAGTATAACGCTTTAATTGTTTATTCACCAATACCAATTTGTAGTGTAGGTGGTTTACAGGGTTTCTATGAAGGTTAATACTAATTTTTATAAATAAAGCTTTTCCCCATCACTTTTAGTATCCCTCGCACACCTACAATTGCATTTTTCTTATTTGACTGTTTCAATTCAAATACAATATCTGTCAAATAACGTTCTAATTGATACACATCAAGTAGCAAATTGAAATCCTGATCTTTTGGAATAAATCTTTGCCCAACAACCAGTTCTCGATAGTTGGTAATAAATATTTGACCAAAATTATGAAACCAATGCTCTGCTAGCCTTCCTGAAGGTTCATTTTGAAATAGAGCTGAATAAGCAACCTTGTGAAAAGAATTGAGCATATATACCAAGTCCGTAAGAGGAGATTTTTTTAACCTTCTTTCCGTAACGGAAAATGACCTGTCACCTTCAAAATTGATTATTACAAAATCGCCATCCTTAAATAATAATGAATCAAGATTATAATCGCCATGTGGTCTTATTTTTACAGCATCAATTTTATGATCGTAGATTTGCTTCATTTTTTGTTGAAGCCAATCCTTTTGTCCCAGCATTAAGTTAATTTCCTCTTGATGATTTTCAGGAAATTCTTCCAAATATTTCTTAAGTGATTCAAAAGAATCTCTAATTAACGATTTCCAAGCTGAAAATAGTGACCTCTGGTAATGCAAGGAAAATTCTTCCGGCTCAAAGTCATCATGCATGCAATTGGTGCCAAGGGCAATATGCAATTCTGCAGTTCGCTGTGCCATCAATCTGATGTGTTCGATTGGTGCACCGCCTATCAGTTCCTGGGTAGAAGAACTCATCTCTTCAAAATTAAGCGGTTTTGTTAATGATCCTTCAATTGGAGGAAGTTTAATTTCTCCTCCTTGAATGCTCACGCGTTCATAAAATCTGTTTAGGGCATCAGAAAAATATTGCCAGGCAGTACCATAATTGGGCACATACTCCTGAACTATGGCTAAGGTTCTTTTTATATCACCTTTTTTAGTGTATTCAATTTGACCTAAATATTCAGGAATAAATTTGAAGTTTTTCTTTTCACATAAATAATTATTGATTTCTACGTCCCTATCTGTTCCTCTATCTATTTTTCTATAAAGCTTTACAATAAATTTTTTGTTGTATTGGATAATCACATGCTTGTGTCGGGCCTCTACAAGCTTGTTTTCTTTTTCAAGGAATGGTTTCTCAAGCATCGACTTCAACTTATCAGTCACATGAAATTTTACTGTAGCTGTATCAGTAGTGACTGTAGAATGGCGTTTGAAGAGATTGAACATTGTTTGTCTATACCCTTCGCTATAAGACGCATCAAACAATACGCCACTTTTTCCATCAAATATTATTTTTGTGATGATGCTATCCGGATATTTTGACCACAGCGTTCGTTCTTCTTTGCCTTTTGTAAAACCAACTACAAATCGAAATTTTGAATAAAGCCCTTCAAAAAAAGTAACTTCAATAATAATAGTAAATCCTTCAAAATCGTGATGTTTACCATTTATTGGGATCACATCAAATATTCTTATTGATTCTATTTTCCTGTTTCGGGTGTTAAACCATTGTTGATTATGGAGGTATGGGAGAAGAATGTCATTTTTTACCCTGTCTCTAATGTTGGCACTTACGAGGTCTTTCCATTTTGCTATTGCTAAAACCTTGATACTATTTACTGGAATTATCGATACGTTTTCCTTTTCCTTGACAAGCTTAAACCAATAATACCCATATGGACTTAAGGTAAAATTATATGCTTCATTGCCAATTTTCGGAAATCTGTTTTGGCTAAATACCTCCACTGGTACCAAATCTTTCAAGGACTGCATTTCTACTGAGGCTGCCTGCGCATATCTAGATAAATTAACGACTACAAGAATCTTTTCTTTTTTATATGATCGTACAAACGCTAATGCTTTTGAATTTTCTGACTCCAGAAATGTGATTTCACCCCTACTAAATGCCTTAAATCGAGTCCTCATTTTTATCAATCGTCTCGTCCACCACAACAAGGAATTTGAATTTGCAAGCTGAGTTTCAACATTAATATTTTCATATTTATACTCAGGGTCTATTATGAGGGGGAGGTAAAGTTTGTGAGGGTTGGCTTTAGAAAATCCTCCATTTCTTCCAGGATGCCATTGCATTGGGGTTCTTACTCCATCTCGGTCACCAAGATAATAATTGTCGCCCATGCCGATTTCATCTCCATAATAAATTACCGGAGTTCCTGGCAGAGAGAAAAGAAGCACATTCATCAACTCAATTTTTCTACGGTCGTTGTCGAGCAGCGGTGCCAATCTTTTTCTAATCCCAAGGTTTATTCTAGCAAGCGGATCTTTGGTATAGACTTTATACATATAATCTCTCTCTTCTTCGGTCACCATTTCAAGTGTCAGTTCATCGTGGTTCCTTAGAAAAGTTGCCCATTGACAAGTATCTGGTATTGCTGGTGTTTGGTCAATTATATCTGTAATAGGGTATCTGTTTTCCATGTTTACGGCCATAAACATTCTCGGCATTATCGGAAAATGATAGTTCATTTGACACTCATCACCATCGCCAAAATATGAAGCACTATCTTCGGGCCACATATTCGCTTCCGCTAGAAGCAAAATATTGTCATATTTGCTATCTACAAAGGCACGTAATTTCTTTAAAAATGCGTGGGTTTGCGGCAAGTTTTCACAATTTGTACCATCTTCTTCAAATAAGTATGGAATGGCATCGAGCCTAAAACCATCGACTCCCAGGTTTAGCCAAAAATCCATAGCCTTGAACATTTCCTTTTCTACCAGTGGATTATAATAATTCAAATCCGGCTGATGATGAAAAAAGCGATGCCAGAAGTATTGACCCGCTACAGGATCCCACGTCCAATTTGACGATTCGTAATCTGTAAAAATTATTCTGGCGTCTTTAAATTTTTCAGGATCATCGGTCCATACATAGTAATCTCTTTCAGGTGAGCCTTTTGGGGCATGTCTTGCTCTTTGAAACCATTCGTGCTGATCGGAAGTGTGGTTCATCACCAGCTCAGTAATTACCTTAAGATTTCTCTTGTGAGCTTCATTTAGAAACTTTTTAAAATCAGACATGTTCCCATAAACAGGATTTATGGAGTTGTAATCTGCGATATCGTACCCGTCGTCTTTAAATGGTGATGGATAGAAAGGCAACAACCAAATGGCCGTCACCCCCAAACTTTCAAGATAATCTAGCTTGTCGTATAGACCTTCAAAATCTCCAATACCATCATTATTTTTATCCATAAACGCCTTGATATGCAATTCATAGATAATTGCATCCTTGTACCACAATGGCTCACGGATAATATTTTGGTTCTTTTTTCTAGGCATGATATAGCGTGTGGTTTTTGTGGTTTAAGGTTCTAAATAATATCGAATAAATTTATTTGTAAAAATGGGCTGTATTGGTATTAATAACAACAAAATGTTTATTTCATTACATCATGCAAATTGCAATATCCATGATTATTTTATAAATTATAGCTGTAAATCAAACAATTAAATTTTAAACGGAAAAATTCGTTTAAAAAGAAAATTGAAAATCATCAATTGTCCAACAAATTCTAAATTTTTTAAAAAATGAAAAAGATCATTGTTCCAACAGACTTTTCAGGTCAAGCGAAGTATGCATTGGATTTAGCTATCGAAATTGCAAGTAAAACAGGTGCGAAAATTGTGTTAATGCATGTTATTGAATATGCCAAAAAACAAACTACTTTTCTTGGGAGTACAGGACTTTCAACAACAGGTACAATATCAACAGGGATAGAAATGGATGATATTTACTTTATTCAGTTATTTAAGAAGAGAAAAGGTCAATTGGCAAAAATATTAAGCAACCCTGCGTATGCCAATATTGATATCACTGATAAAATAATGCTCGGCACACCATATCATGCTATCGAAGAAGAAATAACTGAGTCTGATGCCGATTTTATAATAATGGGTACCACCGGGGTAAATGATTGGGAAGAAAGTCTGATTGGATCTACTGCAGAAAAAGTAGTGCGGCATGCGAGTTGCCCTGTTTTGACGTTAAGGAAGAAAGTGAAATTGCAAAATATTGAGCGTATTTCTTTTGCGTCTAATTTCAAAATACTAAAACCTGCATATATCAATATGATAAAAAGCATTCAGAAACTTTTTGAGGCAGAACTACATTTGGTATTTGTAAATACGCCCAGCCATTTTAAAAATGAGAGAGAAATAATGGCCAATCTCAAAAGTTTTGTCAAAGAGAACGAGATGGATAATTATAAAATCCACGTTTATAGTCATCAGCACGAGGAGGAAGGAATCGTATGGTTTACAGAAGATTTTAAGATGGATATGGTGATGATGGCTACTTATGGCAGAACGGGATTTTCCAGGTTATTCGAGCACAGCATTGCTGAAGATGTGGTTAATTTTTCCAAAAAACCAGTAGTTACCTTTAATCTTCATCATGCTATAAAATAGTAATGAAATAAAGAAAATTTGTACAAGCCGGAGTAGTCCGGCTTTTTTTTGATTTAAATATATATACCCTTATTCAATAATTTTATAAGTTAGCCCTATGGAAAATTTTTACCACTGGATACAACAAATATTAGGACTGAGCCCAATCTTTACAGCAAAATTATTGAAGTCAATAATAGTAATAATTGGGTTTGTATTACTAAATAAAATTATTAGTCGTTTAGTTTCCAGCAATACAGAAGATGTTTACTACAGATACAAATGGAGAAAAACGCAAGACTACATTACTTTTTTCTTTGGAATCCTCATCATCAGTTCAATTTGGATCCAGGAGTTCAAATCACTTCTTACCTTCTTTGGTCTTTTGTCTGCCGGCATAGCGATAGCATTAAAGGACCCCATTTCTGATCTTGCCGGATGGTTATTTATCATTTGGAGAAAACCTTTTGAAGCTGGAGATAGAATACAAATTGGAGATCATGCAGGAGACGTGATCGATATCAGAATATTTCAATTTACAATTATAGAAATTGGAAATTGGGTTGATGCTGACCAAAGCACGGGTAGAATTCTTCATATTCCTAACTCGCGAGTATTTGTGAAGGTATTGGCAAATTACAGTATAGGGTTCAATTTTATTTGGCATGAAATGGGCGTTTTGGTCACTTTCGAAAGTAACTGGCAAAAAGCAAAACAAATTCTCGATGGCATTGTGGTTGATAAATCTATGCATATCACAAAA
>CAYREN010000222.1:0-8084 GCA_964423255.1 uncultured Roseivirgaceae bacterium
TTTGGTCCAACTTCCACACCGTTGGTTGTACCCATATTCTCTTCCAGCAATACAACTTTTCCATTTGTATCAATTCTCCATAGGTTACCGGTAGATGCTTTCCAATTTGGGTCGCTTGCATAAATGATGTCATTTTTTCCAATGGCAATTTCATTGGGTTGATTCATTTTTGGCTCATGTGCAAAAACACTTATTTGCTTTGTGCCCATGTCAACTTTCAACACATTGTGATTGGTATAGTCCGCAATAAGCATAAATCCTTGACTATGAAATCGTATGCCATTGCCAATACTTTCGTTAGGCAGTTCAACAAATATTTTGCTTTTCCCATGAGCATTTACCTTACCAATGGTGCCTTGTTTTTGGTAGTTTACTAAATATACATTTCCCTTCTTATCGCATGCCGGACCTTCAATCCCCGAAGTAAAACTACCGGGTTCAGTGAAATCTGAGCTGATGTATAATTGTTTTTTTTCATGGATGCTGTTAACCTTAGGTTTTTCAATTGCTCCCAAAAATAGGATTACAGATGATAGTATAATGGTTATTGATAGCTTCATATTTTTCAAAAGAAATGGGTACATAAAATATTATTACTAAGATACAAATGTTCAAATGCGACTGAGCTGTAAGATATGGTTTATTAAATGTTTTGGAGCAAAGAACGGTATTTTTTAATACAGTAGAATCAATTTACTCCTTTACCTCAACAGCCTTGAAAGGTAAATAAATATATGATTCTTGTTTTCAATCAAAATTTCGGGTCGCCTTCCTGAATGCCATATGGAATTTCCATATCAACAGGATCTAAAGTATTGAGATATTTATAAACTGCTTTTAATTCCAGATCAGTCATTCTGCTAAAAGGTCCCCAAGGCATTGGGCTACCGTTGATTATACGTCCGGTCCGAAATCGTTTAATGAATACATCTTGTGACCATTTTGCGATTAATCCAGTCTTTTGGTCGGGAGTGAGATTTGGCGTAACAATGTGTTTCCCTTTTACAATTTCTCCTTTTTCGTTCATCAGTTCAAATTCAAAGCCTCCAGCCAATTCCGGTCCAACATATGCTCCTGTCATCAGGTTTCTTTTAGTATGACAACCCCGACAATTGGCTACGGAATTCACTAAATATTTACCATAAGAAGCTGTAGAATCAACAGGGGGGCTTGGTGGCACCACTCCATCTCCGGATGGCTTTATCATAAAGGTTTTTACTACTTTACCCATAAAATTATACTCATTTTCAGGTCGTTTGTTTTTTACAGGAGGCTGTGTTCTCAACCATGAAATAATTGCCCTGATATCATCTTTATTTACATCATAAAACGGCATTATATCCAGCACTGCCTGTCCATCGTGCCTTACACCATATCTTAACATTCTGGCAATTTCCTGGTCTGTCAAATTACCAATTCCAGTTTCTTTGTCTGAAGTTATGTTTGGAGCATGAAGTGTACCAAGGGGTAAATGGAAATCGAATCCGCCACTTAAAGCGACTTCTTCGCCGACATCTACTCGTGCCAATTCGCTCATTGGCGCATGACAATGTGCGCAGTGAGCTGGACCGAGTGCAAGATATTTTCCCCTGGCAATTATGGCAGAATCTTGCGAGGCTGTAATATCAGGATAAGGGGCATCGAAAGTTTTCTCATAACTTGTCAACACATAAGTTACTATGCAGGCAAGGATAATGACGATAACTAATATAATGATCTTGAGAATTCTCAGGAAAGTTTTCATGGGCAGCAGGCGTAATTGGTGGTTATCACTTTAAAATTGACAATAATATTTTTAAATGTCAAGCATTTAATTACTTATTGAAACACGAAATAATTTGACAATTTTACTTTTTATACGACTCTACTATTCTTTTCATTAAAAAAATTTGGCCAAAAAAAAGCCTTTCCGGATTCTGGGAAGGCTTTTCAAATTTTTTTTTAATTTACGATTTCTTTTTACCCATTTTTCTTAGTGCAATAAGAACCACTAAAAGAACTATAGCAATGCCAGCATACAACATCATATCTGAACCACCTTCCTCATTATTGGTAGTTACTTCTTTATCCTCTTCATCTGAAGCTTCATAAAATATTGGCTCCATATCATCAAACTGGACAGAATCATTGAAAGATGAAGAATTGTCCTGGGTAGTTTTCTTATCATCATTCGCATCCTGGGCACTGACAATTAAAGGATTAATGGCAATGGCCAAAATAAAAAGAAATGCAAAACTTGTGCTAAGTAAATTTTTTAGTATTGTTTTCATAATAAATTTAGTTAAGTGCAAATTTAATATTTTAACATCGAATTTGAACGATAAAAGTTCTGATTTTAATTCCTGCCATATTTGCTGTTACCTTTAATGGAGAATTCAAGCATTTTAGATCCCCGTTCTATTTCTCCTTTTTCGATTAATAAATTACCATACAGTTTGTATGCTGGTTCGTAAAATGGATTTATGCGTAAACACGCTTTTAGTGTTGCTATAGCCTTATCGGTATTTTTTGTCTTGATGTAGGTTTTGGCCAGCGAAATATATGCATGGTAAAATTTATAATTGTTAGCTATTATTTGTTGGTAAGTCTCCATGGCTTCTTCCAATTTACCTGTTTTTTCAAAAATATTGCCTTTCAAATCCATCGCCCATTCATTGTTGGGATAAATGGATTGAATCTCCAGTATGGTTTTCAATGCGTTTTCAAAATGATTTACACCTAAATATGCCCTTGTGAGATTTAATAATATCGACTCATTATTTTTGTCCAGCTCAAGTGCAAGACTTAGCTTTTCAATTGCGCTCTCAAAATTTCCTTGATCGAGAAGATGCTTGCCCTCTAAATCGATTTTTGATTCCCGTTTGATGATAGCAAGAATTGGTTGCTCTTCAACTTCCTCGATATAGATTGCATTTTTGGGAGGCCAAATATTTTTTTGTAGTTGGTATGGTTCCAGGAAGGTGTTGCAAATGATGGCATAATCCCAGTCGGTATTGGACCGATCGTAGTAGTTGAGCAATTTTGGCTTGTATGGTTTTTCACTATAGTACTCGGGAATTATAAAATTGGCAGCAACAATTACAGGTTTATCAGATAGGAGGTTATCAATATATTCATAAGCCTTTTTATAACTTGTAAAGTAATAGTCAAGTTCATAATTGCCGTAAGCGCCAACTACCCCACCTACAAATTGATTGAAATAAATGTATTGATATGGATAATTTTTTATTGCAAATTGAATTGGGTGCATGAGCATTATTGCAAATACCAGAACAGCAATACGTCTTATTTTCTCCCATTTGGACATCCATTCATAAATTGACCAAATTCCGATTGAAGATATCACTACTAAAAAAGGGAAGCAAAATAACAATTGCCTCCATCCACCATACACATTTGCTCCCGAAGCCGCAGCGTAAAACAAGGGAAACCCAAATGCCATCAAGGTAAATATGGATAAGATGATGCCCTGCTTTCCTTTTATTCTAACCATAAATATAAAATATGCCAAAAAACCCAGGACAATAACTATTGGTACGGTGATCAATAAATATTTAAATAAATAATACCAAGGGAATCTATCGGACCAATAAAGTTTTCCCTCAAAGATCTGCCTAACCGTTGTGGGATAATGGTGCATGAGATCGAGAGATTTTATTGAGTTAGTGAATGGGTTTTCGAGGGCATAGGGCCAAAGAAGAATTCCTATGGCGTAGGACATAAAAAACACCAAACATGAGATAGCACCAATCTTTAGAATAGTATTGACGAGTTGCTGATTCTTAATTTTTTCATTGATTATTAAGAAATATAAGTACAATCCTGTAAACAATAAATAATACGCATAGATCAACAATCCTCCAATCCTGATACTAATACCAAAAGCAATCCCAAGGATAATAAAGACTAAATTATTCCATGAGATATTGGGAAGTTTTAGTATAAAACGAAAGATATAATAGGTGGAAAAAATAAAGGCAAAAGAAAAGGGGATGTCTTTGAGGTTGTTTGTGGCATGGCCCATAAATCTTCCGGAAACCAGAAATATTATCACGGTTATAAAAGCAACCCAGTTATTTTTTGTGATTTGTAAAGTAATAAGCGCCGTAAATAAAATAATGAGCCAGGCAACCAAGGCATTGCAGATATGCCTAAATCTGTATAAATTATCTATTTTCAATAAACCGGCTATCCATGTGGTTACGGTATCAAAAGATTGTCCGTAATGTTTGAGTCTACTGATTGGGGTATTAAGAGCATCTTTGTTTTCCCCAAATGATTGAAGGTAGCTTATGTTTTTTTTTGCTTGCCTAACATGGACATATTCATCGCCTGATATTGGTGCATCCCAACTAGAGACCATGAGGATAGTAAATGATAGAAAAAGAGTGAGCTTAAAAAAAAGGTTGGAAGCAGGTAATTTTATTGATTGCATCATTCCATGTATTCGTTTCTCACAAAATACATAGGCCTATTTTGAGACTCTTTGTATCCTTTAAAAACATATTCTCCCAATATGCCAATAAATGCCAATTGGATAGAACCTAGAAAATAGAGTCCAATAAGCAACGGTTTATAGTCAGTTACCAAGTTGCTTTTTGACTCACCAAAAATCATGAATAGGCCAATAGTCGAAAAGACAATGATTCCTATTAGTCCGAGATAGAAACAAACAACAATTGGAAGTCTTGAAAATGAAAATATGGCATCAGCAGACAGACTCATTAAATGTTTAAGATTCATCTTGGGTTTTCCCCCTTTTCTATCTTCTCTGTTATAATCCAAAAATCCTTGTTTATACCCAACGTAACTTCGCAACCCTGGTAGGTATCTGGTTTTTTCTTTTAGTTGCAACAATGCATTTAAGGATGTACGGTTTAGCATAGAAAAATTACCGATATTCTCCACATCTTTTTGTTTGGAAACGAGGGCAAATATTTTGTGAAAAAAGAAAAACATCAATCCCTTAACTCCTTTTTCTGATCTTGATTTTCTATAGCCGTTTACGATATCTAACGATCCGGATTTCATTTTTTCATACATCTCTTTGACGAGCTCGGGCATATCTTGCAGGTCGCCATCCATCATCACGGTATATTCTCCTTTGGATCTTTGTAGTCCGGCGGTGAATGCGGCCTGATGGCCAAAATTTCGCGATAACTCAACGACCTTGATACGGTCATCTTTCTTCCGGTGATTGAGTAATTTTTGTAAGGAGTTGTCATTGCTGCCGTCATCAACGATAATTATTTCGAAAGGTCTGCCAATTTCTATAAGAGTAGCCATGCTACGTCTTAGCAATTCATCGATTACCTGTTCTTCATTATAAATCGGAATGACTAGTGAAATCATAATTACATATATGAGTTGGATTTTAAAATAAGCTAAGTTGATTTTTCAGCAATTACAAATTCAAATTCAATATTATTTTTACTCCATTTAGCTTGATAAGTTTATTCTTTCGCATATTGAGTAAAGATAAGAAGCCGTGGTTTGGACTTGTAACTTTTTGATATGCCATTATTTTGTTCACTGCGCATTATTCATTTAACAAGTCATTGACTTCCTTACGTAATTTTGGTATATGATTTATTACTATACTCCAAATCAATTCATCAGAAATACTATCATATCCATGGATTATCCTATTGCGAGTATTTATGATTTTATGAGCATTTTCGATTTTAAATTCTTTGTTCTTTTTTAGAATTCTACTAACTGCTTCCCCAATTATTTCCAGATCACGCTCAATTGCTCTTTTTGTCTTTATATCAAATTTATATTCCTCGAACAACCTCGGCTTATTCTCATAGTAACTATCAATTTCGTTTATTGATTGCAATATATCGTAAAGCCATGTTTTGACATCATTGTCCATAAATTAGCTGTTTGGAGGAATCTATAGATTGTCGCAAAAATGGATTTTTAATGGCTTTATCTTCAAGGAGATCTATTTCCCTTTTCAATAAATTTTCTAATGAATATTTTAAGTCAAAGTAATTATCAGCGTAATCATAGAGGTCAACATCAGCAAAATCTACTAATAAGTCTATATCACTACTATTTTTAAATTTGGAGGTTAATATTGACCCAAAAATAAATAGGGTTGAGACTTTATGTTTGTTGCACAATACTCGAATTGTATCTAAATTTTTTTCAACAATACTCATAACTCAAAAATACAACCTTTTTAATATTAACGGAAATGTTCATAATCTAAGCCTGTGTGTGTTTAACATGCTCCTTTGGCTCTATATTTTCACTTGTAGCAGCCTGTATATCTTTCAGATTATTATTGTTTTCTCCAATAATTTCACTTCGCTAAATTCTCCAATTTCCAGGGATCCCTGCTTTCACGGGATCTTAGCGCATTGGCCTCATCATCATCTATAAATGCTTCTTTCTCGGGATCCCAATTTACTTTTCTTTTCAATTTCATGGATATATTTCCCATATGCAGTGCAGTAGCCGTCCTGTGTCCAACCTCTACGGGTACATACGTTTCTTTCCTGGATTTTACACAATCAATAAAATTGCGTTGCTCACTAACAGCAGTATAAAGATGGATATCACTTTCTTTAATCTCAGTCTCAAGAATTGACTGTTTACTTGCTGTCATTTCTCCTCTCCAGCCCAATACCTGCAACCATCCTTCTGATCCTTGTAAACCGATTGCAGTACCTCCCGAAACCAATTCCATGGCAACTCCATTGGCATATTGATAATTCAATTTAAAATTATTGGCAGTATTGTAAATGCCTCCAGAAAGAAATTCTCCCTTTCCCTCTACGCTTATTGGCCCTGAGTGGTCTGAATTATTAGCCCATTGGGCTGTATCCACAAAATGAGCACCCCAGTCTGTGAGCATTCCTCCTGAATAATCAGAAATCCACCGAAAATTAAAGTGACATCTACCAGGAGAATATGGCGCTTTCGGTGCAGGACCCAGCCACATATCATAATCAAAACCTACAGGAACAGGCTGAGTTTCTATACTTGCCGGATGGAGTTTTATCACATCATCATCCGGTACTCGAATAATTATTTTTTGCAGTTCACCAATATATCCATTCCTTACCAGTTCTGCCATTCGATGATACACTGGAATTGCACGGTCTTCAATGGAGGTTTGATAAATTGTATTGTTTTTTTTCATTACATCACACAATACTCTTCCCTCAGATATAGTGAGTGTAGGCTTTTCACAAATCACATCTTTACCGGCTTGAGCTGCCAAAATTGATATGGGCACATGCCAATGATCCGGGGTAGAGATCATCACTGCATCAATATCTTTACGAGCGAGAATATCACGAAAATCATTATATGTTTTACAATCTTTGTTCTGATATTTTTCATCAACGATTTGTTTGGCTTTTTCCTTCCTTTCAGCATCCACATCGCATACCGCTAAAATCCGTACATCCTCCATCTCCAAAAATGCTTTCATATTCCATGAAACTCCGTGTCCACCGACGCCAATCATTCCAATAGTAATTTGATTAGAGATTCCGGAAGATTTTAATATAAAAGGTGCTGCAAAAGTTCCCCCAACTGCACCAAGAGATGTTTTGAGAAATTTTCTCCGAAATATTTTATTCATAGGTAATGGGATAAAAGGTTATAAAAAAGATAGGCATCATGTTAATGATACCTATCTTTTCATTATTGAATAATTTTAAATGACATTAATTAATATCAATATCTGATTAATTGTCATGGTCTTAATCTCTGCAAAGCATAGGATGCTGCATCTGCTAAGTCTTTGTCATTAATTAATTTTTCAAGCACAGTCGTACTGTTTTCTGAACCCATCCAACTTAGTTCTTTGCAAAGATATTTTTTACTATCTACTGTTGCTTGTGACTGTAAAAAAGTTAATATTTTATCTTCATACATTTTGTATGTATCAGACTTTCCATCGCAATTGCGTATTCGTAAGCTTATATCATCAAGGTATTTTCGACTTTTCCCAACTTCATAAGTCGAAGCTTTTTCAAATATTTCATCAAGATTTAAAGGCTTGAAATTTATCCATGTATACTTGCTGACAAAGGTTGGAAAATCCAAAGATACTTCTTGTG
>CAYREN010000223.1:0-8065 GCA_964423255.1 uncultured Roseivirgaceae bacterium
TGGAGGTTGAGACTGAAGAAGGAAAAAGCACTGAATTTAAAATTATATTGCCAGTTGTCTGAATCACGCTTGCCAACTGGTGATGCTGGAATTTCCAAATACGAAAATCCTGATGATAATTAGTATTTTTAGTTGCAAACCAATCAACTGCTCATTTTACTTTTAAGATTGAAAAAAATCCACTTTATTGCATTGTTTCTGACAAATTTCAGATTATATCTTAACCTCTTTTATTATGAAAAAATTGTTCATATTAATCGTAATAACCGGAGTGCTTTTTTCGTGTTCCAGCCCTGAAAATAAAATAGTTAAATATCCCATAATTGAAGTGAATTATCCGCAAACAAAAAAAACTGATCAGGCTGATGATTATTTTGGTACTCAGGTCGCCGATCCATATCGGTGGTTAGAAGATGATCTGTCGGATGAAACTGCGCAATGGGTTGAGGAGCAAAATGAAGTTACTTTTGGCTACCTGAAGCAGATACCTTTCAGAAATAATATAAAAAGTAGGATTGAAAGACTTTGGAATTATGAAAAAGTGGGATCTCCAGCCAAGCATGGAAATTATTACTACTTCTTCAAAAATGATGGCCTGCAAAATCAATATGTTCTATATCGTACTAAAGCACTTGGGTCTATGGAATCTGATGTTTTTATAGATCCAAATAAGTTTTCGAAAGATGGAACCATTTCGATGACCGGCCAGGGGTTTACCAAGGATGGAAGTCTGATGGCCTACTTGATATCAGAAAGTGGGTCTGATTGGAATAAAATCATTGTGAAAAACACTGAGTCTATGGAGATACTGGAAGATACTTTAGTCAACGTGAAGTTTAGTGGTATTTCCTGGAAAGGCAATGAAGGTTTTTATTACAGTAGCTATGACAAACCAAAAGAAGGGAGCCGGTTATCGGGGAAAACACAATATCATAAACTGTATTTTCATAAATTGGGTACTCACCAGAAAGATGATGCCCTGATATTTGGAGGCGAAAAAGAACCACGAAGATATATAGGTTCTCATTTGACTGAGGATGAGAAATACTTGGTGATATCGGCAGCGCAAAGCACAAGCGGAAATGAATTGTATATCCAGGAACTATCTTCGGTTGATAATCCAATCATTCAAATTGTAAAAGGTTTTGACAGCGATCATCAAATTATTGATAACGACGGGTCAAGGCTCTTGATTGAAACAAATCTGGATGCCCCGAACAAAAAACTTGTGGAAGTGGATTTTGCAAGGCCATCTTCTGAAAACTGGAATGATGTGATTGCGGAAACTAAAGATGTCCTTTCAATTTCCATAGCCGGAGGATCTATTTTTGCATCATATATGGTTGACGTGAAATCGAAAATACTACAATACGATTATAAGGGAAAGTTTATTCGTGAAGTGGAATTACCTGCTATTGGTACTGCAAGTGGATTTAGTGCTAAAAAAGCAGACACTCAATTGTATTATTCTTTTACCTCATTTACTTACCCTGGCACTATCTATACTTATAATATTGACCATGGGACGTCAATGCAATATTGGAAACCGGAGATTGATTTTGATCCGGAGGCCTATGAAACTGAACAGGTTTTTTATGAGAGCAAAGACGGAACTAAAATCCCTATGTTTATCGTATATAAAAAGGGCCTAATCAGAAATAGCAAAAACCCAACTTATCTGTATGCATATGGTGGGTTTAATATCAGCTTGACTCCTTCATTTAGTATTTCAAGAATTATTTTGCTGGAAAATGGAGGCATTTACGCACAACCAAACCTGAGGGGAGGCGGAGAATACGGAGAGAAATGGCACAAGGAAGGCACGAAAATGCAAAAGCAAAATGTGTTTGATGATTTTATCGCAGCAGGCGAATATCTGAAATCACATAACTATACGTCAACTGAATATCTGGCAATTGCCGGGGGGTCCAACGGAGGCTTGCTCATCGGAGCAACAATTAATCAAAGACCTGATCTGGCAGCGGTGGCCTTTCCTGCCGTTGGCGTTTTGGATATGCTTCGTTACCACAAGTTTACAGCTGGTGCCGGATGGACTTCAGACTATGGGAATGCTGATCAATCTCAAGAAATGTTTAATTACTTATTAAATTATTCTCCAGTACACAATGTAAAAGCAGTCAATTACCCGGCGACAATGATTACTACCGGTGACCATGACGACAGGGTAGTGCCAGCTCACTCGTTTAAGTTTGCCGCTGAATTGCAGGAAAAGCAAAAAGGAGAATCACCTGTTTTGATCAGGATTGAAACTAAGGCCGGTCATGGGGGAGGGAAACCTGTCGCAAAAATCATAGAAGAACAGGCAGACAAATGGGCCTTCTTCTTTTATAATACCAATTCAACAGTTATTTATAAGCATTAATTCAAATCACAAAATCGTTCTAAAATCATAAAAAAATAAGAGTAGCGGTGGCAGGTATGGGTTTTATAGGTCTGGTACATGAGGCATTGAGGAGATTTCCTAACATTGAAGTTAAGAGACTCTTCTTTATTTGATGAAAAATCCAGAAACCTGATATCATTTCCGGGCGGGCATGTTGAAGGTTTCCCGGATAAATCAAAGCAAATGTTCAAGGAAGTGTAAGCTGCGATTTCCAAGGGTGTTGTCTCTAATCCAACTTAACCTGCATTTTGGCCTGCGTGAACTCATATTGAGCGATCGAATTATTGAAAGACAATAAGAAGCAGGCAGGGTAAAAGTATAGACAAGGGTTTAAGACTGTGGCAATTCAAGGCTTATCATTATATAATGATATGCCATATTATATTGAACGGATTTGAAAGAATATAAATAGCATTAATATCCGGTTGTGCCTTACCACCGGACACACATTCATAAAACATCATAGAAATGATCAGTACGTTTAGAAACTTTTAATTTGCCTTATGAAAAATCTAAAATTATTCTGCTTGATTTTTACGCTTATTTATTCGACGATTGCTGCGAGTGCGCAGTGCATAACCCTAATTGTCTCTCCAGTCGGCAATGACGCATGGCCGGGAACCGAATCAGAACCGTTGAAAAGCCTGGAAGGAGCACGAGATAAAATCAGGCAAATCAGGGTTAATACCACTTGTGATGACACCATCAGGGTAATCGTCAAAGAAGGGCAGTATCAATTAAAATCAACTTTCATATTAAAACCAGAAGATAGTGGCACTAAAATCGCGCCCATCATCTATGAGTCTCTTCAAGGAGAAAAAGCGGTTTTTAGTGGTGGTTTTCCCATAGAAGGTTTTAAAGAAATGGACAACGGCTTGTGGGTTGTAAATATCCCGGAAGTCGCCTACTGGAACTGGACCTTTGACCAGCTATTCATAAATGGCAAAAGGGCTACAAGAGCGAAAAGTCCCAATACGGGCTATTTTCATATGAAAGATGTTACGGAACGTGTCTGGGTGAAAGGGTCGGGCCGTGCACCTGAAAAAGCTCAACAAATTGTGGTCGCTGAAACCGATGCAGCACGGGAGTTGAATTCACTTAGCAATGCTGATCTCGATGAGCTGGTAATGATGGTTTTCCATAAATGGAATATTACTAAGAAACACATAGACCGGTTTAGTGCTGTGGACAATTCTATTTATGTTTCGGGACAGGGTATGAAACCCTGGAATCGATGGGAACTCGGAACACGCTTTACATTAGAAAATTATTATAATGCTCTTGATGCACCTGGAGAATGGTTTCTTAATGAAGATGGTATGCTGTATTATAAGCCATTCCCCGGAGAAGAAATTAAAACTACTACTGTCTATGCCCCAGTGTTGGAAAAACTCATCAGCATTGAAGGCAGCTCCGAAAAATCACAATTTGTGGAAAATGTGATTTTTAAAAATCTTCATTTTGAGCATTCCGCTTACTATTTACCGGAGGAAGGCTTTGAACCCCATCAGGCTGCAATTGTCGTTGATGCAGCCATAGAAATGAATGGCGCTAAAAATATCAGTATTATCAACTGTAAAGTAGATCAAACAGGAGGCTACGGTATTTGGATGAATCAAGGGGTTACAGAATGCGAAATAAGACATTCGCACATAACCAACCTCGGGGCCGGGGGAATTAAAATCGGAGAAATGGATATCCGTGAAGAAGAATCACTTCAAACGCAATCCAATATTGTGGACAATAATATCATATCCTCCGGAGGATATGAATTTCCTACTGCTGTTGGAGTCTGGATAGGCCAAAGTGCAAAAAACAAGGTCACCCATAATGACATTGGAAATTTTAGATATACAGGAGTGTCTGTGGGCTGGCGATGGGGTTATGATTACAGTCCGGCTAAAGGAAATAAAATCCTTTACAACCACATTCATCATATCGGTTGGGGAATCCTCAGTGACATGTCGGGAGTTTATACATTGGGGCCGTCGGAGGGGACAGAGGTCTCCAATAATCACATTCATCATATCTACGCCTACGATTACGGCGGATGGGGATTGTACACTGATGAGGGTTCCAGCAACATTTTAATGGAAAATAATCTTGTTCACCATACCAAAACAGGTGGATTTCATCAGCATTACGGGAAGGAAAATATCCTCAGAAACAACATTTTTGCATTCAGCAAAATGTATCAACTACAGGCGACCCGGGTAGAGGACCATTTGTCATTTTCATTCAATAACAATATCGTAATTTATAACAGTGGGGAATTATTCCAGGGGCCATGGGCAAAAATACAGGTGGTAATTGACAATAATTTGTACTGGAACATGAATGGCACCGTTGAGTTTCCAGGAAAAAGTTTTAAAAACTGGAAGAAAAACGGATATGATAAAAATTCAATTATTGAAGATCCACAATTCGCCGATCCGCTTCAAGGTAATTTCACTTTCGAAAAGAAAAGGATCGCTCAGAAAATTGGTTTTAAACCATTCGATTATAATACATATGGCGTCTATGGAGATGAAAACTGGAAAAGTATAGCAAAGTTGTCGGAGGATTTACTCAACAAATTTGATGCGCTTTTCAAACAGTAAATATTACTAGCATTTTGTTAACTTAATATAAAAGAAATGAAACAGTTCATCTATTTAGCAATCATTATTTTCATAGCGACTACTATTTTTATAGGTATAAAGTCCATGGATGGCCATATTTCCGCTGGAGGATTGGGATTTATTTTTCTGGCTGTCAGTCCGTATGCGTATCTGGCCATTTTGAACAGGCGGTTTTCTGGTAAAACACCAATTATTGTAGTTTTAGTATTATCAATTATAGTTGGTGGGTTTGGTATTTGGGCCTTTATTGATTCAATGGTTATTCAAACCGATGCCCAGGCGGGAATGGCCTTCATTGTAGTGCCAGTATATCAATGGTTTTTTTTATTACTATCAACATTACCGGTTTATTTTTTATACAAGAAAAAGGTAATATGAAATGATAGCATGATTGATTTATTGGAGTTTTGATGTATTTAAAATCAAACATTTATAAATACTTTACTCCACATAGTGCATAAAATTTTACCAACCGCTCTTGCATTTCTTTTGATAATTTCAGCATTTAGTCAGCTTCCCGGACAATCTAAAGAATGGCTAATCCTTTGACATTACGATCAGCAGCACATTAATAGGATAGCGTTTCCAGTCGGTGGTATAAACACCGGAACAGTTTCCATCGGTGGAACGGGTGATCTTTGGGGCGAGGAAATTATGAATAAACTAGCAGAATGATTCGTTGGCACTCCAACCGGAAACCGGACTCCGTTTTTTACCATTTGCACTAAAGCAGAAGGAGAACTATCTAAAACCAGGGCATTGATGGGGGCTGGTGGATTTCAATCAATATCAACCCACTATATCTGTATGGATCGTAAATTAATCTTGGAAAATTAAAATTTGGTGAATTAAGGAGAAAAAGAAAAAAGTTATAATATTTAAATCTTTAGCGCAATGGATAAAATTAGAAATTACTGGAAATTTGAACACACAAGTCACTTGTTTGTAATGTTTTACTGTATTTAAATTAGTATATTTGCAGCACATTAAAATACAATGATTAGAAGACTTTTTCCTGCTGACAAAAATCACATCTTGATGGAAGTGCAATTGACTTTAAGGGATAAACTTCTCTTAGAATTGGTAAATTATGTCAAAGGATATTATCTGCATCATTTCAATCCATTGGGTTTAATTGACGATACAATCCTCGAAATTCAGAAGCAAAAAACCATACCCTATGAGGCTTTTGATGAATTATACCACGACTTGGCAGCGGTATATCGTTTTCGATATGGAGAAGTTCAGCTTGAGCTATTGTTTGATGGCTCTACTCATTATGACAAATATTCCAATGAGTGGAAGGCATATTTTATTCAGAGCATCAAATCATTTTGTTCCAATAAATTTTTTCTGAAAGCAGTCCTGGATATTTCAGTATTCAACAATCACGGACATGCAGCTCAGCTTGCAGGTGAGCGTCTCAAATATTTTCTTACAAATTATTTTGACTTAAAGGTGTACAAGTACCGAGGCGTAATGGAAATCGCCTCATAGTCAAATACCAGGAAAAGTTTAAATCAACTTACAAGCCTAAATTCGTTACATGTTATAATCATGAATAGTATCAGCATATTTGATATTTTGAAAATAGGAATAGGTCCTTCCAGTTCTCATACCATGGGTCCATGGAAAGCCGTACAACAATGTCTTGACGAATTTCTGGAAAATCATGCCATTTCGGATATTAGATCGATAAGCGTTCATCTTTATGGGTCTTTGGCAAAAACAGGTCCCGGGCATGGAACCAATAAGGCAATAGTTCTGGGAATCATGGGATTTGATCCGGCAACCATAGATTGCAATAAAATTGATGATTACATTAATGATGTTATTTCTTCAAAGAAAATTATTGTACTCAGTAAAATGCCCGCCTTGCCGGCGAGGCAGGAAATTGATTTTGACCTCACCAAAAACATTCAATTTCAAAAAACAGAACAACTACCCTTTCATTCCAATGCATTAAAAGTATTTATATCTCATGGGGAAGCGGCAATTTATGAAGATGTGTTTTATTCCATTGGAGGTGGATTTGTGGTGAAAGGCCCGGCAGAAAATAATGGAAAAACATCTCTAATTCCATTTCCGGTGGAACATGCAGAAGAATTATTGAATTGGTGTAAAACTGAATCTTCCACGATATACGATATTGTAAATAGAAATGAACTTATTTGGCGGAGTAAGGAAGAAATAGAAAATCAACTCGATCAGATTATTAAGTGCATGCAAGAAAGTGTGTACAATGGTTGTCACAAATCGGGGATTCTTCCAGGTGGATTGAATGTAAAACGCAGGGCCTCTTTTCAGAATAAAAAATTAATTTCGAGTGAAAAATACAATTCGTTAGATGATTGGATTGAAATTATCAAAAACGCCAATTATTCCTTTGAAGAAACTTTGAATTGGGTGAGCTGTTTTGCCTTGGCCGTCAATGAAGAAAATGCTGATTTTGGCAGGGTGGTCACCGCGCCAACCAATGGAGCAGCAGGAGTAATTCCTGCCGTTATGCTTTATTATTATTGCTTTTGTGCAAATGCCCACAAAAATGAACTACACAAATTCCTGGTAGTTGCTGGTGAATTGGGAAGTATTTTCAAAAAGGGGGCAACTATTTCCGCAGCAATGGGTGGATGCCAGGCAGAAATTGGGGTCTCTTCAGCCATGGCAGCAGGGGCGCTAACAGAAGTTCAGGGAGGAACACCCGAACAAGTATTGATGGCAGCAGAGATTGCTATGGAGCATCATTTGGGACTTACATGTGATCCGATTGGTGGATTGGTACAGATTCCATGCATCGAGCGAAATGCCATGGGCGCGATTAAAGCTATTACCGCTTCGCAGATAGCATTGGCAAGTGACCCGGTTGCGGCGAAAGTTTCTCTTGATGCTGTGATCAAAACCATGTGGATTACTGCCAAAGACATGGATTCTAAATATAAAGAGACAAGCGAAGGCGGATTGGCGATCAACATTCCTGTTAGCATTCCGGATTGCTAATGGATACCGTGATTAATTTTGTGTTTCAATTAGAAAAATATTG
>CAYREN010000224.1:0-3437 GCA_964423255.1 uncultured Roseivirgaceae bacterium
CATCTCCACAATTATCCCTTTTCTGTTAAATCCTTAGATCGAACTCAGGTTACTAATGATAATTTGCGGGAGCTAAACATTATTACCCAATTTCATCCTTGGGAAGAGACTGTAGATGAAACGACAAATTATAATTGTGGTAAATAATTCGTCCATTATTCCAATGAGCTAAAATCAACTGCCGGTTCTGATTTTGATTTGGTACGGGTGAAATCAGTGCCTATTTCAGTTCTGTCATTTGTAAATCCACAGTTTTTTAAATAAAACCCGCCATTTTCTACTCCTCCTGAATAATCAAACCTGGAGCCTTTTCTGGCCGTTTGATCGGCAGAAAATTTTGCTTCACGTATTTCATGCCACGTACCATCAGCATCACATACCCATTGATTGTAAAATCCTCCTTTTCGACTTATGACTCCTGTATTTGGAATGAAATTTTCAAGAAATGAATACAATCCAGTTAGATATTTATCGGTTTTTGGTCTTCTAAAACTCGCAATCAAATCCCACTTACCAACTTCCGGGTCGAAAAAATAGGCAGTATAATCTGTGGAACCATCACCTGTCGGTTTCGCTCCAATAAGGAACTTATACTTGGTCCTGGATTTCCAGGTGTAAATTTTATAACTCTGACCACCGGAACCTTCATTCCCAAATTTCCCTGTATTTACGTCTTCTCCTTTTTTCAACAGCTTTATTTTGAATTCTTCAGGAATACTGCTCGGATCGTCTGTCTTGTACGGACTCCAAATCGAAAATAGGATTCTTCTTTCGGCAGGTGAATTAACTTGTATGCCATAATACCCTCCCTGAAAACCATTGGCCATAAAGTAAGAACCAATAACATCCTGACCCTCCGGGATTATTATTTCATTGTAAAACCATGCTACATCAATACCCTCAGTAGGTAGATCAAATATTAAATGTGTGGAAGGGCCTCTTCTCCCAAAATAAAAATCATCTTTTATATATTTCACAAAATCAATATTGGCATTCGATCTAAGTAAAATTTCACTTACTTCGGCAAAAGTATCATTGTCTTTTTGTATCCCTTGCAGCTCGACAAAATGATAGCCAATTTTATTGATGTTGAATTCTCCAAAGTAAATATCTTTAAATTCAGTATTGGACAAATTGATATATTCTGTGGTGCTATTAAATGAAAAGATAATTTTAGATGTCCCCGATTTTATCTTTACCCTAATTCCTATTTCGATTTTACATGGTTGCTCTACATAAAAATAAGTGCGGATAATTTGATTGGAGTCAGACCAGTTACTTACACCTTCAGCAGATATAATATTGGATGTTTGAAAAGAATCATTTATAATCCAGCTGTTTCCAGCCGTCGGGATGGATAAATTAAATTCAGGTATTTTAGTTGTGGCATTGCTCAAATCAAATCCAAGAAGCGATATGGCCAGTAAGACAAAAATGGATGCAAAAAGTTTTAGAAAAGCCATAATATAAATTTTAAAATTTTATTAAATAAAGTAAGCGTTTTTCTATTTGGAAACTATTTATAAAACGAAGCATAAGAATCTGGCAGTGTCTTGATGCTCCTAATCTTAATATCTTTGTAAAATACCTCTGCAGCCTCACTTTGTAACTGAATTTTTCCTTTCGTAAGAGGGATAGATTTTCCGTTTTTCGTGTAGTGAGAATTTCGTAAAATCATTACAACCTCCCCATTTACAATGTGCAAACTTTTGTCTTCAAAACAAATCAATTCTACCTCAGTCCATTCTCCATGAGGGCTTTCATTATCTCTACTTCGCAGACAAAAACCTAAATGATTAGTTCCTTCACCAAAACCCAGGAAAGGTTGATTTTCACTCGCTATAGGATTCATTATATATTCCGGAGTCAGTGCACGCACTTCTATTGCCGAACTGGCAATACTCCAATAGTCACCAGTGTGCCCCTCCATAATTTGCATTTCCTGAGAAAGCATCCAGGTATTCCATCCATCGAATCCGCACTCTCCAATTGAATGATACATTACACCGGAATCTTTTAGCAGATTTTTTCTTGGGGCCCATTTTTTGTCTCCCCATTTAACTTTCAATTTTAAGTGATAATTATCAAATTCCTGCTTTGTAAAAATACAACCATATATTTCCCCACTTATTTTCAATACAGTTTCTCCATTTTCTTCAATAACTGAAAAAACGTTTTTTACATTTTTATTATAGCCAATGGGTTTTATCTTTTCTCCGTTTTCGTCTAATGGCACTTCACCATCAGACCCAGTAGCAAATGAGTAACTCAGGTACATTTCCCATTGTGACAAGTTTTTATCTAACAGGCTGGTCCATTCATTTTTTTTCAGAGAGTAGCTTGAAATTAGCAGGATGGCAATGAATAATACAGGAATAAATAAATGGGTCTTTGTTCTCATTTTCATATTTTATGAGGGTGAATTGATAATTTTGTATTGCGATGATTAAAAATATTTTCTGTAAAAGGAAAGTTGGGTTTTTTTTCAAATATCAGTCTTAAATTAATTGATTTAAAACGATTATCGAGAGTCCCAATAAAATAGTAATAACTCCATAATATTTCAACACCATTTGTCTGTTATTGAAGTCTAAAAACCATAAAACCCACCATGGTTTTATCATGCCCAGCAGGGTGATCGATAGAAATATCCAAAAATTAATTATTATAAAAAGTAAGATAAATTCCATGCTGAGACTAATTTCGCATTATTCACATGTATAACTAAAATATGAAGGTAGGCTTACTTTCCGATACACATTCATTTCTGGACGAAAAAATATTTGACTACTTCAAAGAGGTAGATGAGATATGGCATGCTGGCGATATCGGAGATATTTCTGTGGCAGATAGCTTAGAAAAATTTAAACCGTTAAGGGCAGTATTTGGAAATATTGATGGAGGTCAGTTGCGTGTTAGATATCCCGAGGATCAAATATTTGTAATGGAAGGAGTTTCTGTTTGGATGACACATATTGGTGGGTATCCTCCAAGATATAATTTCCGAACTAAGAATAAAATTATGCAATGGAATCCAAAGCTATTTATTTGTGGGCATTCTCATATCTTGAAAATAATGCCTGACCTGAAGCGTCCCGGAGCCATTTGCATCAATCCCGGAGCAGCCGGGAAGCATGGGTTTCATCATGAAAAAACTATAGTAAGATTTGAACTAAAAGAGGGAGGGATTAGAAATATGGAAGTTGTTAAACTTGGGAAAAGAGCAAAAATATAGACCTGCATAATTGCAGGCCTACTTAATTTCTTAATTATAAAACTGAATTTATTCTGCAGCTTTATCGTCTTTTTTTGTTGATTTTTTCCCAGAAACTTCTTTAGCCTTTGGAGTTTCTTTTTTCGGAGCAGCTTTTTTAACTTCCTTTTTTTTCGGAGTTGATACTTCTGCTTTCGGAGCTTCTTTTGCAGGAGTTTCTTTT
>CAYREN010000224.1:3537-8052 GCA_964423255.1 uncultured Roseivirgaceae bacterium
TTCTTTTGCAGGAGTTTCTTTTTTTATCGCCGGTTTTATTTTTTTATTTGCAAAATCTGCCTTGATTTGCTCTATATCAACATTTTTTATAACAGGCTTGCTGGTTAATCTCTTTATCGAATTAACTCTTTGTCGTGAAACAGTCCTATTTTTTTTTGCTTTTCTTACGAGTCTTGTAATTCCCATTTCTTACTTCTTTTTCAAACGAGCGGCAAAGATATAATTTTTCTTTAGTAAACTGAAACAATATTCAACTATAAAAGATTCATGCTTCAATTAATTAAGAATATAATTGCGAAAATACAGTTAAAAGAATAATTCTGAATAAATTTGAAACTTAACTGGAAGAATAAACAAGTGAATAAAAAATTAATACTTTTTCTATTAAGTCTTTTTTTTGCTGTAGAGGCTAATGCTCAATTTCTTATTGGAATACAAGGAGGAAGTAATTTTGCAAAAATGGATTTCACCAACAATCAGGAATACAAGTTTACAAAAGTGAATTATAACCAAGGATTTATTGGCGGTGTTGTTATTCAATATTTAAATGAAAAGCATGCTGGCATCCAGGGGGAGTTAAATTTCACACAAAGAGGTTGGAGTGAAAACGATACTATTGGTGATAACAATTTAAAGTACAATAACTCATTCAATTATCTTGAACTTCCCATGTTGACTCATGTAAATATTGGTGGTGGAAAATTACGCGGACTGTTCAATCTGGGACCTTACATTGCATATGCTATCTCTGCTAAAAAATCTGTAAAGGATTTGAATACTGGAATTGAGAGCTCTACAGATTATACTTTTGATAGCAATACAGACAACAGGTTAGATTATGGATTGGCGATTGGTGCTGGGATGGAATATAGATTTAGCTTTGGTAAATTTGCTGCTGAAGCGCGATATACTTTTGGTTTAGGAGATTTCAATAAAGTGAAAATACAACAATCGGAGCTTTCACAATCAAGGGTTATTGCGGTTTTAGTTCGTTTTACAGTCCCACTGGTCAAACCAGAAACAGATCAGAAATAATAGAATCAGCTAAAAATTTACCTTTTTTCGTCAGATAAATAAATCCCTTATCCATAATGATATATCCTTCATTGATCAATCGTGATAATTCTTCTTTTTGTGCTGTAAGTATATCATGATCATAAAGTTTGTTTAGCTTTTGCAAATCGCATCCCCATTTTGTTCGTAGTGAGGTTAATAGAAATTCGTTGGCAAGTTCTTTTTTTGAAAGCTGTTCAATCTCGCATGGAACAATATTGGCAGCAATGGATTTCATGTACTTATGATTGTTAGAGATATTTGATTGCCGGGAAGTACAGTTATATGAATGGGCACCTGGCCCTACGCCAAGATATTTAATATTTTTCCAATAGGAGGTATTGTGCTTTGCATACAATCCATCTTTGCAAAAATTAGAGATTTCATATTGTTCATAATCATATTCTGCTAACCGGGAAATAATCAGATCAAATTGATCAGCAGATATTTGGTCTGAGATGGGGTTGAATATTCCTTTTTTGTGCCAATTTCCAAAGACTGTTTTTTCTTCTATTGTTAGGCTGTAAACAGATATGTGCTCAGGATCCAGAGAAATTGCTTGCTCGACATCTTTTTCTAAATCAGCCATTGACTGATCGGGAATAGAAAATATCAAATCAATGGAAATATTTTCGAATCCGGAATCTCTGGCATTTTGGATACATTTTACCGCATCTTTAGCATTGTGGGCTCTATTCAATAATATTAATGTTTTGTCATTAAATGATTGAATTCCGATACTAAGTCTATTAATACCCAACGATTTCAATTCGATTAGTTTTGACATTGATAAATCATCCGGATTGGCCTCTATAGTGATTTCGGTATTGATATTTGTATTAAAAAAATGAGTAGCCGTATTCAGGATTTTTAAGATTTGCTTTGATGTCAATATTGATGGTGTACCTCCTCCAAAATAAATTGTGTCTAATACTTCATTATTTAGATATCGACTTTGCATTTTTATTTCAGCACAAATACAATCAACCATTTGGGAAACATAAGAAGTATTTGTGCTGAAATGAAAGTCGCAGTAATAACATGCTTGCTTGCAAAAAGGGATGTGAATATAAAGACCTGCCAAAATAGATTATTTTTGATGCAAGATATCAAGAAAAAATTTTGAACGTCAAATCAACCATAATTTCATCTATACTTTTATTTCATTGTGTCATTGGTTTTGGCCAATCGGTACTTGAGGTTTCATTTTACTATTATGAAGAAATAGTAAATGGAAGTGAGTTATATCCAGCAGAGTTCATAAAAATTGATTCGGTCCAGCTGGATAAAGCTATAAGTCAAAGATTAAACAATTTGTATGAATTTGGTTATCTGTCTGCATCTTCAATAAAACGATTCAATTCTGAAAATGAAGTTGAAGTAATCTTTTTTACACATCAGGTTTTTGAATTTGTCAATCTTTCTCAAGGAAATGTAAATGAAGAGATCATGAGCAAGGTTGGCTTTGACTCAAGAAAATTTATCAATCGACCATTCTCGTATCAAAAACTTGTAGGATTATTTAATTCAGTTCTTGATTATGCTGAAAACCATGGTTACCCATTTGCATCAATAAAGCTTGATTCTATTTCTATAACAAATAATGAAATTGGGGCATGGCTAAATTATCAAAGTGGCCCAAAGATTATTTTTGATTCATTGTTAATTTCTGGGTATAATAGAATTAACCCAACCTTTTTAATGACCCATCTTGGTATTTATAATGGTGAGCCATATGAAGAAAAGTTGATTTCAGAAATTCAAAATAGAATAAAATTATTGCCGTTTGTGAGCCTTGCCCAGCTACCAGAAATCATAATTACTAATGGAAAATGCAATGTGCTATTAGACCTGAAGTCCAACAAGGTAAGTTCGATTGATGGCATATTGGGAGTCTTGCCAAATCAAACAAACGGTGAACGTTTATTAATTACAGGCCAATTAACATTAGATCTTTATAATTTATTTTCTTCCGGAAAAAGATTGGCTCTTGAATGGCAGGGCTACGATGCCAATTCTCAATTACTGGATGTTCTGTATGATCACCCCAATTTGTTTCGTACCCCAATAAATTTTCTTGGAAATTTTCATCTTTTAAAGCAAGACACCACATTTATCAATCGCAAGATACTGCTCGAATTATCCATATTGTCAAAAAAAAGTAATAGGGTTGGTTTCAAAACAGAATTTATTTCTTCGAGGTTGATCAGTACTGAGGGATTGGAAGATATTGTAGAATTACCAGATAATACAGATTATAATATAAATTACTATGGTGTCGATTATCAAATAAACAGGTTTGACGAAATTAACTATCCAACATCTGGATGGGCATTATCTTTCGAGGGATCTGTCGGACAGAAAAAGGTTATTAAAAACCCAATAATAAATGAAGATATATACAAAGACATAGACTTGAATTCAATTCAAATAAAAATTGAGGGTGAAGTAGAAAAGTATTGGAGAGTATATAGAAGTATTTTATTTAGAACTAAAATTAGTGGAGGATATCTGGACGGTGATCATTTATTTCAAAGTGATTTGTTTAGAGTTGGAGGTTTAAATTCTCTGAGAGGGTTTGCTGAAAATCAAATTTATACTTCTGGGTTTGGTTTAGCAAATTTAGAATTGAGAGCCTTAGTCTCTCAAAAAACATATTTTATGATGTTTTTTGATCAGGCGGTAATGTCAAATAATTTTGGGTCAAATAATGCTAGTCAATTTCCATTTGGCGCTGGAGCTGGATTTAGCTTTAGTACCATTGCAGGTATATTTAACTTTGTCTTTGCTATGGGAAAATCTGAAGATCAACCATTTGGGATTGAATATTCAAAAATTCATTTTGGATACATTAGCCGTTTTTAATTTTATTAATAAAATTTACCAGTATTTTTGCAAATACAAATTACGACCTGTAATGAAAACCTGTTTATCATTATTAATAATTCTAATTCACTCACAGAGTGTTTTTGGTCAAAATTTTTTAGTCGAAGAAGATTTAAAATTAGATTGGGTTTTTTATAATAATGAGGAAAAGGTTTTGCTTCCATTTCTTGAAAATGGCCATGAAAATCCTGAGGTAATTCATCTTTCATTAGACTTGATAAATTTTGGAAAAGAATCAAATTTATTGATTGAAATACCTGGAAATACAAGTCTATTTTTGGAAAATAAATTTGTGAAGAACTATGAGGATAGTACTAGTTTATTGTTATTAATCGATAGCCTCTACAGTATATTCCAAAAGGAATCACTCCAGCTTACTTTATTTAATAAAGGTGGTTTTACGAATCCTTCAAATGCAAAAGTTGGTTTTATTCATAAGACGTTTGATGATGCGATTTATCTTAATCCTGTTGAAAAAAGGAATCTTAACAATAGAAGTGAATATTATAAAATAATCATATTAATATTATTTACTTTTTTTGTAATTCTGCAAACGCTTTTTCCCGCAGAGTTAAA